>NZ_JBHVST010000024.1:0-99281 GCF_042885015.1 Streptomyces sp. NPDC058086
AGGGGCGGTGTGCGCCGCCCCCGGACACGGACCCCGTGGGCTCAGTGCGCGGCGCTCGGAGCCTCGGTCGTCGCGCGCGGGGCGGTCTGCTCGGCGGAGTTCTTGATGATCGCCGTGGGGGTCACCGGAGCGGTGTCCTGCTCGGCGGTGGCGGCGGACGCGGGGTTCTCGTCCTTCATCGCCTTGGTCTCGCTCTTGAGGATGCGCATCGACTTGCCCAGCGCACGGGCGGTGTCCGGCAGCTTCTTCGAGCCGAACAGCACGATGAGCACGATCGCCACGATCAGCAGGTGCCAGGGTTCCAGTCCGTTGCGGAGCATCGTGCGCCCGCCTTTCTTCGCTTCGGTCGAGGGCGCGCACCACTGGCCGTCACCCACTTGAAGATTGCCGCTTTGCGCAACAGTACAACCATGGGCTCGGATCGGACGGCTCCCGGCTCCCCCTTCCGTCCCCCTTCCGTTCCTGTTCCACTCCTGTTCCGCCGCTATTCCGTGCGCAGGGCGACGGCACTGCGGGTCCGGGCGGCCCAGCCCGCGGGCAGCAGCGCACCCAGGACGGCGATCAGCAGCCCGCCGAGGGCGAGCAGGATCAGTTCGGGCGTGCGGTAGACGGCGATGACGGACTCGGGCAGGTTCAGCCCTGCGCTGTGCCCCATGGCCGGCATGATCCAGCCGTGCAGGGCGACGCCGAGCGGCACTCCGACGGCGCCGCCGACGAGTCCGGTCATGACGACCGAGGTGACGACCATGACGACAGTCTGCCGCGGCATCATTCCGAGGGCCTTGTGGATGCCCAGGTCGCGGACCCGTTCCCGGGTGTCGAGGACGACTCCGTTGAGCACACCGAGTCCGGCGACCGCGACGAGCATCAGGGTGAGCACCGCGGTCAGGGAGTTCAGCACGGCGACCGTGCCACTGTTGTTGCCGACCCGACCGGTCTCGGCGGTGACGCCCAACGGCCGTAGTACGGCGTTCAGTCGGTCGGCGTAGGCCCCCACATCCGTGCCGGCCTTCACCGCGATGTGGTGGCTCTCGACCTGGAGGTCCGGTTCGGCGGCGGCGAGGGTCGCGCGGTCGGTGAAGACCTCCATGCCCTGCTGGTGGGTGTCGAGGACCTCGCCGACGATCCGGACCCTGACGGCCGTGCCGTGGTCGTTCAGAGTGACGGTGCCGCCGACCCGGGTGTCGGTGGCGGTCAGGAAGGGGGTCGGCACGACGGCCTCACCGGGCCCCTCGATCCACCGCCCCGACACCATGTCGTAGCCGCCCCAGGAGGCGTCCCCGGTGAACGCGACGACACTGATGGCACCGGCCGCTCCGGAGACGGTGGCCTGGGTGGTGGCGATGCCGTAGTACTTCCCGGTGCCCGGCTGGGCGTCGATGGCCGCGGTGATCGCGGCGGGATCGGCCGTGGTCTTCTTCGCGGCATCCGGAGCCGTGGCACTCGGATCCTTGACACCCTGAGTCTTGGCGCCCGGACTCTCGGCGCCCGGTGCCACGGAGTCCTGCGGTCCGAAGACTCCGACGGTGACGTCGGCGGCGTCGTGCGCCCGCGCCGCCATCACCTCGGCGAGCGACGAGGACAGGCCGACGGCGAAGGTGACGGCCACCGCGCCGAAGACGACGGCGGCGCCCATGGCGGCCGACCGGGCCGGGCGGGCGAAGGGACGCGCCAGCCCGAGGCCGACCGGCCTCGGGAGCGGCAGCAGAGCGCTCACCCGGGCCGCCCGTCGTCCACGCCCGGGAGACGGCGTACGGCCGACGGCGAGCGCGTCCACCGTGCGCAGCCGCCCCGCCCGCCAGGCGGCAGCCCAGGCGGTGACCGCCACCAGACCCAGCGCCCCCGCGACCACGGCGATGTCGACCCAGGGGGCGACCGCCAGGCCGCCCGTTCCGTAGACGTTCGCGGTCTCGGACAGCACCGGGACGGTGGCGAGATGGCCCGCGACGACACCGAGGGCGGTGCCGATCGCGGCCGGGACCAGGGCCTGGCCGACGTACGCCCGTACCACTTGGTGCGGGGTGAACCCGATGGCCTTGAGGATGCCGATGCGCCGCAGCCCCGCGACGACCGTCCCCGCGACCACGTTGCCCACGATGAGCACCGACATGACCAGGCCGAGGACACCGAACGCGAGCAGGAACGGGACGAACAGCGCGGTCTCCCGGTCGGCGGCCTTCTTGACGGTCAGCCAGGACTGCGCCCCGGTCACCGCGCCCGCCGGGACGGCCGCTGCCACCGCGCGACGGCCCGCGGCGACCCGGGCGGCGGTGTCCGCCGTGGTGAGCCGGTAGAGCATCTCGTAACCGGCGCTCCGGCCGTTCGGCGTCAGCGCGGCGATCTGGCCGGGGACGACCCACGCGTCGCCGGTGAGGCTCGCCGACCGGGCCAGTCCGACCACCTTCAGCGTCGGTCCCCCGGGCAGTGCGGGGAACGTGAGCCGCCGCCCCAGGCTCGGGAAGGGCTGGGATCCGTCGGCGATCACGATCTCGCCGGGGCGCTCGGCCCACCGTCCCTCGGTCAGCGCGACGCGGTCGACCCCGGAGTGCGGCTCGGCGCGGCCGACGACCGTCATCGGGATCCCGTCGATGCCGCCGTCCATGCCTTCGATGTCGGTGTGCGGGGTGACTGTCGCGGTCGCGAACGGGCCGGACGCCTCGGCCACCCCCGGGGCGTCCGCCGAGGCGGACAGCCGCGCCGCCGTGGCTCGGCGCGCGTCGAACTGCACGGACAGGTGTGCCCCGTGCTCCCGGGCGAAGGCGTGGTCGAAGGGCGCGCTGGAGGCCACCAGGAGCGATCCCCCGAGGACGGCCGCGGTCACGGCCATCGTCATGGTCAGCCCGATCACGAGGGTCTGCACCCGGCGGCGTCCGACGCCCGAGCGCACGACCCGGCCCAGCACGCTCATCGGACCGCCTCCGGCCTGACGTCCTCGGTGATCCGGCCGTCGACGAGCCGGACGGTTCGGCTGGTGCAGGACCGGGCCAGCGCGAGGTCGTGGGTGACGACAACGATGGTCTGCCCGTCGGCGTTGAGATCGGTCAGCAGTGCGCCGACCTCCTCCCCGGAGGCGCTGTCCAGAGCGCCGGTCGGCTCGTCGGCCAGCAGCAGGGGCGGACGGTTCATCAGGGCCCTGGCCACGGCGACGCGCTGGCGTTCGCCACCGGACAGCCGCCCGGGACAGGCGCGGGCGTGCCGGTCGACACCCAGCGTCTCGAGCAGTTCCGCCGCACGCCGACGCGCCTCACCGCGAGGCATCCCGGCCAGTTGGGCGGGCAGGACGACGTTGTCGGAGACGGTCAGGTCGTCCAGCAGGTTGAAGAACTGGAAGACCATCCCGATCCTGTCCCGCCGGTAGCGCGCGGAGGCGGCCTCGCCGAGCCCGTCGACCCGTACGCCGTCCACGGTGACCGTCCCGGTGTCCGGCCGGTCCAGGCCGGCGATCAGGTTGAGCAGGGTGGACTTGCCGCTGCCGGACGGTCCGAGGATCGCGACCGCCTCGCCGGCCCGTACGGTCAGCGACGTGTCGTGCAGCGCGGGCGGCCCGTCGTCGTACCTCCGGCTCACCTCGCACAGCTCGATCAGGGGTGTGGTCATGGTGTCTCCCTCGGTCCCGTCCGCCGGTCGGCCGGTCTGCCCGGACGCTAGGTGCGCCGCCGCTTCGGGCGCGTCGGTCGGCCGAGTCATTTCCACTACCGCGTCCGGATGAGGCCGTACCGGGTCATCCCTGCGATGTAGGCGAGCGATGCAGGGGGAGGTCGCTCCGGGGTCGGCAAGGAGGATGCCGCGGTGGGCGGCGCGCGGCGAGAATGGCCCGGTGATGAACGCGTCGACCGGGCACTCCGCGCCCGACCCGGTGGGGGTCCTGGACCATCCGCGGTCGGACGCGGCCGAACCGCCGGAGCGCCCCCTGCGCCCAAGGCACCTGCTGGGGCGGGTGATCGGCCTGCGCAAGGGCCTCTTCGCACACTGCCGGCCGTTCCGCACGGCCCTCGAACACCTGAGGCTTCAGGCCGGTCCGCTCCCGCGCCCGACCCGCCGGAACCTCGCCTTCGACGTCACGCTGACGCTCGTCCTCGCAGGCGCCTCGACCGAGTGGGCCGTGGAATCCGGTGCGGGTCGGGTGCGCGACGCCCACGACGGGATCGCCCCGTTCGCCGGCTCGACCGAGACGGGCAGTGTGATCGTGGCGCTCGCCCTGGCGGTCGTCGCCACGCTGCCCCTGGCGCTGCGCCGCCGCTACCCACTGACCGTGCTGTGGATCGTGACGGGCGCCGCGGCGCTGACACCGCACGACGCACAGCGCCTCGTGTTCTACCCCTGTGTCGTCGCCGCCTACAGCGCGGCGGCCTACGGCCCCTACCGCGTGGCCACGCTCGCGAGTCTGCCGGTGACGGCGGTCTCGGTCGCCACGGTCGGGAAATCGATGAACCCGGGGCCTGCTTCCCCGTACGTGCCGCCCACGGTCCCCACCCAGTACGTCACGCTGCTGATCCTCGTCCCGCTCGTGGTGGCGGCGAGCGGGCTGCGGATGTGGAAGCTGCGAGCCGACGAGAGCCGGGCACGGATGTCGGCGCTGGAACGTGAGCGGGCCGCGGAGCTGCGCCGCGCCGCCGAGCATGAACGGGCTCGCATCGCCCGTGAGTTGCATGATGTCGTCACTCACAACGTCAGCGTGATGGTCATCCAGGCCGGCGCCGCCCGCAAGGTCATGGACGTCGCTCCCGACCAGGCCCGCGAGGCCCTGCTCGCGGTCGAGGCCGGCGGCCGGGCGGCGATGGCCGAACTGCGGCACGCGATGGGGCTGTTGACGATGGAGGCCGAGGGGGCGGAACCGGCCGCCGCGGTGGATCTCGCGCCGCAGCCGGGCCTGGACCGGTTGGAGTCCCTGGTCGGACGGGTACGCGAATCCGGCGTACCCGTGGAACTGACGATCGCGGGGCCGGCCCGCGCGCTGCCGTCGGGGGTCGATCTGGCCGCGTACCGGGTGGTGCAGGAGGCGTTGACGAACACGGTGAAGCACGCGGTCGGTGCCAAGGCGACGGTGACGGTCGAGTACGGCACCGACTGTCTCCGTGTCGACGTCAAGGACACCGGGGGTACGCCGGACGCGTCCGCGACGACCACCGGAAACGGCCGCGGCCTGCTCGGTCTGCGCGAGCGACTGGCCGTGTACGGAGGCACCTTGGACACCGGACGACGTCCGACCGGCGGCTACCGTGTCATCGCGCTGATCCCCCTGGAGGCGTGATGACGTCACCGCTTCGGGTGGTGGTCGCCGACGACCAGACCCTCGCTCGTACAGGCTTTCGGATGATCCTCATGGCCGACGGCATCGACGTGGTCGCGGAGGCGGCCGACGGCGCCGAAGCCGTGGAGGCGGTCCGCCGCACCCGCCCCGACGTGGTGCTGATGGATATCCGGATGCCGGAACTGGACGGCCTGGAGGCCACCCGCCGCATCCTGACCGGAGCGTCCGACCCGCCCCGCGTGATCATCCTCACGACTTTCGACCTCGACGACCTGGTGTACGCGGCGCTGTCCGCCGGGGCCAGCGGGTTCCTCCTCAAGGACGTCACCCCCGAACACCTGGTCTCCGCCGTCCGCCTGGTCCGCTCCGGTGACGCCCTCCTGGCCCCGGCGATCACCCGCCGCCTGGTCGAACGTCATGCCCGCCGGTCTCCCGAGACGGCCGCGCTCCATCGTGACCTCGCCCCGTTGACCCCGCGCGAGCTCGAAGTCCTGCGTCTGCTCGCACAGGGGCTGAGCAACACCGAACTCGCCGCCCACCTGCACCTGGCCGAGGCGACGGTCAAGACCCATGTGGCCCGCATCCTCGCCAAACTCGGCCTGCGCGACCGCGTCCAGGCGGTCGTCACGGCGTACGAAACGGGCCTGGTCACGCCCGGCACCGCGGCGAGCAGCACCTAGGTCCGACGAGTTTCGGCCGGCAACTCCCGCTCTATTTCTACAGTGATGTAGTTTTTTGGTGTCGATCCATCCAGTGCCGGGCGTCCACTCGCCCGGCCGACGGCAGCACGGAGGAGAGCAGCGTGGGAGTTTCCCTGTCCAAAGGCGGCAATGTCTCGCTCAGCAAGGAGGCGCCGGGCCTGACCGCGGTCCTCGTCGGTCTGGGCTGGGACGTGCGGACCACGACGGGCACCGACTACGACCTCGACGCGTCCGCGCTGCTGGTCGACGAGTCGGGCAAGGTCCTCTCGGACCAGCACTTCGTCTTCTACAACAACCTGAAGAGCCCGGACGGTTCGGTCGAGCACACCGGCGACAACCTGACCGGTGAGGGCGAGGGCGACGACGAGTCCATCAAGGTGAACCTGGCCGGCGTACCGGCCGAGGTCGCCAAGATCGTGTTCCCGGTCTCGATCCATGACGCCGACGCGCGCGGACAGAGCTTCGGCCAGGTCCGCAACGCGTTCATCCGCGTCGTCAACCAGGCCGGCGGCACCGAACTCGCGCGCTACGACCTGTCGGAGGACGCCGCGTCCGAAACCGCGATGATCTTCGGCGAGTTGTACCGCAACGGCGCGGAGTGGAAGTTCCGCGCGGTGGGCCAGGGGTACGCCTCGGGTCTGTCCGGGATCGCCTCCGACTTCGGCGTCGGAGTCTGACGCGTCCCACCGGTCCCCCGCCGTCCGCGCCTCGATGCGAATCCCCTGGGCGCGGGCGGCGGGCCCGTTCCACCCCCGTCGCCGGAACACGCCCCCAAAGGCACACGTGACTGTCAGTGCCTTGGTGCACACTCACGATGAGTTGCCGTACGCCTGCGGAGGATGCCGTGTTCACGGGGATGGACGAGGTCGGCTGGGCCTCGATGACACATGCCTATGGAAGCGCCGAGGACGTCCCGGAGTTGCTCCGGGGACTGGCCTCCGCCTGCCCGGAGGAGCGTGAGAGAGCGCTCGACGGGATGTACGGGGCTGTGCACCACCAGGGCGATGTCTACGACTCGACACTCGCGTGCATCCCGTTCCTGTTCGAACTCGTCGGGCACTCGGAACTCCGCGACCGGGACGGCGTCGTGGAACTGCTCGTCAGCATCGGCGGTGGGGACGCCTTCGACGACGGTCCGCCCGAAGACGGGGACGGCGCCGAGGGCAACCACGCCATGGCCCGGACGGCGATACGGTCGGGCGCCGCGGCCTTCGTCGGCCTGCTCGCGGACCGGGACCCGAAGGTGCGCCGGGCGGCACCGACGGCGCTCGTGCGGTTCCTCGGCCAACCGGAGCACGTCCTCGGGCTGTTGGCCGGACGGCTCGAGGAGGAAGAGGAGGAACAGGTCCGGCCGGCTCTGGCCGAGGGCCTGGGACTGTTCGCGCTCCTGCACACCGCGTCCGCCGCTCCCGCGGTGGAGTACCTGGTCGAACTCGCTGCCGCTCCGCACGACCCCGGGCTTCGTCTCGCCGCCCTCGGCCAACTCGCCGGCTGCGCACCCGATCGCCTGCCCGCCGACCTCGTGCCCACCGTCGTCGCGCTGCTCCGGGCCAGATCACGACGCCCCCGGGTACCGGACCAGCCCGAGCGGCCCGATACCGACACCCTCATCGGCCACCTGCGACGCCTGCGCCCCGCCGACGAGGAGGGGGGTCATCTCCTGCGGACCCTGCACACCGCTCTCGGCGGCCGGACCGCCGACCGGATCGCCCTGCTCAAGGGGCAGTTGAGCAGCGACGAACCGGCCGACCGGTGCAATGCCGTGTGGTTGTCGGCGGGGCTCTTGCGCGAATGGCGTGGCTCGTACGAAGAGCTGGTCGCGTTGATCGGCGAGCAGGTCGTCACCGAGGAGCAGCGGTTGCGCGATGCCGCGTCCTCCGTACTGGAGTCCCTCTTCGGTCTGGCCGCTCCGGCCGCCGACCACCTGGCCGCTCTGGTGGCGGTCGGCCCCGAGCACCGGATACGCCAGTGGGAGCACGGCACACCGGCCCTCGGCGCCCCGCTCAAGGCGCTGGCCAGAGCCGGCGATCCGCGCGCGGTGGCGGCACTCGCCGAGGTGTTGGACGGCCCGGTCGTGCCCCCGGAAGCCGGTTACGAAGTCCAGCATTTGGGCCCGGCGGCGGCCCCGCTCGCTCCACTGCTGCACGAGCGGCTCGGCGAGGTCCCCCTCGACGCGCTCGACACCTACGACCGTGCGGTGCCGCTGCTGTTCGCGCTCGGCAGGCTGGGACACGCGCCGGCAGTACCGGAGATGCTGCGGCTGCTGCACGGGGCGCCGGAGGGGCTGCGGAGCCGGGAGTGGCTCGTGCGGGCGATCGCCGACGCGCTGGGCAGATGCGGCCCGGACGCGCGGGAGGCGATACCGGCCCTGCGCGAGCTGCTGGACGGGGAGTGCGCGGTGGCAGCGGCCGGTGCGCTCTGGTTCCTGGAGGGCGACGCGGAGGCCGTACTGCCCACGTTGCGAAGGGAATTGGTGGCGGGGCAGCTCCACGCACGCAACGCGGCCGAGGCCCTGGGCCGACTGGGGCCCGCGGCCCGACCCGCCCTGCCCGCACTGCGCGGCATGGCCGACTCCGGGAAGGTGTGGCTGCGCGCGAGCGCCGCGGGCGCCCTGTGGGACATCGCCGGGGATCCAGGGCCGGTCCTCCCGGCGCTCCGCTCCGCCTGGGAGCAGAACACGCACACCCGCACCCTCCTCGCCGACTGTCTGACCCGGATGGGGCCGACGGGCACGCCAGCCCACGATCTGCTCCGTACGGAACTCGCCACGCCACGGCGGCACCAGGCGCCGGCCGGCACATACGGGAGCGACAACATCGGCGAGGACGAACAGCTGCTGCGTGCCTGCCGCGCCGCCCTGGACGCCGCGTAGAAACCGCAGCTCAAAGCGGCTTGAGCACAGCCCATCGGGGCATTGTCAGACCCCTCCCCTACTGTGATCACCATCGCCTGCAGGTGGGTTCGGGAGGGGTCCTGTCATGGGTTGGATCGAGACATCCAGTGGGTACGCCGTCACGTTGGACGGCACACAGGTGCGGTGCCGCAACGCGACAGGGCGCACGCTGAAGCAGGTGCCCACGAAGCTGCGGGACGACGTGGAGGTCGTCCGGCTGCGGCAGTTGGCCGAGTGGCTGGAGCGGCATGAGCAGGAGTGCCGCTCCCAGGTGGACACCTGGATCGTCCGCTCCCTGCCCGTGCCGACGGACCTGCTGGCCCGGGTGTGGCCCGATGCCGCCTGGCAGGGGGCGCTGCGGGATCTGGTGGTGGCGCCGGTGGACGCGGACGGCACGGTCGCGCTGGAGCGCGCCGGATTCCTGCGGGACGCGGATCCGGAGCAGGGCCTCGGCGTGGTCGACCTCGACGGCGACTCGGTCCGGCTCGCCGCGCGGACGGTGGTGATACCGCATCCGGTGCTCCTCGAAGACCTGGAGGAGCTGCGGGAGTTCGCGGCGGAGCTCGGTGTCGAGCAGGGCGCGGGCCAGTTGTTCCGGGAGGTCTGGCCGCGGCCGGACGAGAGGGACGGCGCCGCCTTCGAGTGGAGCGCCTACGCGGGCGGGAAGTTCGAGGAACTGCGGCACGCGACCGCGCGGGCGGGTTCGTACGGCTATCGGGTGCGCGGCGGGTACGCGGTGTGCCCGCTGATCGAGAACGGGGTCGCGGTGGAGGCGGCCTACTGGATCGGCGCCGACTACCCGGAGTCCGAGACCCGTACCGGCGGCCTGGAGTGGCGGGCCGCGGGCGGGCGCCGGCTGCCGCTGCGGGAGGTGGGGCCGGTGGCCTGGTCGGAGGGGGTTCGGATGGCGGCTTTGGTGTACGCGGGGCGTGTGGTGAACGGCGAGGACGAGGAGGGGGAGCTGTGAGCGGGGATCAGCTGCTGGAGTCGGGAGCGGTACTGCCGCTGGGCGCGGGTGCCGGCGATGTGCTGACGGCGCGGACGTACGAGCATCCCGTGCTGGAGGGGCGCACGGTGGTGCGGCTGGTGCCCGAGGCGATCGGGCCCGCCGAGGACCTCGCCCTGGAGTACCTGGGCTTCGGCACCGCCGACTCGGCGCCGGTGGGCCGGGTGAGGCGCCAGTCGCTGGGCTTCCCCGCCTGGGCGCTGGTCAACGACCCGGTGAACGGGCACCATGCGCTCGCCGTGGTCAAGGAGATGGAGCGGCTCACCCGGATGGTGTCGAGCAAGCCGGGCCACGCCAAGGACGGATTCGACGAGATCGGCACCCGACTGGACCGCTCGGTGCCGCACTTCCTGCCGACGTACTACGAGCAGGTGGCCCGGTTGTTCCTGGCGGCGGAGTCGCGCCAGCACGCTGCGTCGTTCTTCGGCAAGGCCCGGGCGGCCGAGCAGCGGCACGCCCTCGACGTGGACGAGGACCGGCTGCGGGAGGTGTTCCTGGAGTTCGCCGGGGCGGGCGCGCTGAGCGGCAAGGCGCTGCGCGACCACGCCAAGGGGCTGGCGGCACGACTGTCCGGGGCAGCCGCTTACGAGCAGTTCAGGACACTGTCGTCGCAGCGCTGCGCGGCCGGGATCGCTCCCTACGCGGGCATGCTGGAGGATCTGCGGCGGCTGGCGAAGGGGGCGGGGCTCGATCCGCGTGCCGAGGAGCGTGCGCTGCTCGCCGAGATCCTCCCCTCGGGGGCCATGAACCGCGCGGCCGGAAGCTTCTGGAAGTCCGCGCTGCCCGCTCTGGCGGAGCTGGCGCACGAGGATCCGGCGGTACGGGAGCGGTTGCTGACGCTGATGCCGTCCACGGGCGGTGATCAGCGTGAGGAGTTCGACGCGGCGTGGCTCGCGCTGCTCGACGCCTGCGGGGCGATCGGTCTGCTGCTCGACGGCACGGTCGACGCAGCCGACTGGCTGAGCCTCTGGGACCGGCACCGTCAGCGTGGCTGGCGGCAGCGCAAGCGGCTCGTCGAGGAACTCGCCCTGGTGGAGCGGCTGGCGCCTCGGCTGATCGCCGACGGCAAGCCGGTGCGGCTGCTGCGCGAGCAGGGCTGGAACTCCTACGTGGATCTCGACCTCCTGGACACCGCCCTGGCGGCGGGTGTGCCGGTCGCCGACCCCTCGCCGGGCACCGAAGGCCTGGAGCTGCGCTACTGGACGGACGACGAGCGCCCGGGCCGCCGGGACCTGGCCGCGGTCACCGCCGACCCGCGCTTCACTCCCCTGTTGCGCAGGGCGGTGGAGGGCCTCTCGCTCACGGACGCACCCGCGTCCGGGCCCTCGGCCCGCGTGCGGCGGCTCGCGGACCATCCGGAGCTGCGCACGGCCGTGGCGGGCTGGCTCCGGGACCGTGCCGACGAACTGGCCGAGCCGGTCGGCCTGCCGGGGCTCAAAGAGCTGCTGACCAAGGTCTCCCGCTTCTCGGCACCCGCCGCACTGGCGACGGCACCGGAGGCCGTCCGGCGGATCGTCGGCTTCGATCCCGCACCGGTCCTGGGCCGCACCCTGCGCACGGGCATCTTCGACGAACTGGGCTGGCCCGCCCTCGAAGAGGCCCTGGACACCCTCGGCAAGGTCGCCCCGCCGACGAGCGGACAGCACCCGTGGCCGCACCCGCACGGCGGGTCGTACCAGTACGCGGACGCCTGGCCCGCGCTGATCGTCCGTATCGGGACCCAGGTCGCGCTGGCCGGCTCCGACGCCCTGCTCGACGCGCGCACGCTCACCCTGCCGTCCCAGGGACACCAGTACGGCGAGCCGACCGTGCGTCACGTGGACGGCCAGTGGCTCATCGCGTCCGGGTACGGGAACGAGCAGCGGGCCGTCTGGTCCGGGCGCCCCGCCGACGTGTTCAAGCCGACGGGCCTGCCGGGCGGTTGGTACGGCGGCCACCCGGTGTCGCTCGCGCTGCCCGACGGCGGCCGCTGCTTCGGCGGCCGGCCCGTGCACGCCGGGGACACCACGTTCGCCGAGCAGCGCCGCGAGATCGCCTCGGACGGCATCTCGTACTGGGTGCTGCACGAGAACCAGTGGCACGAGTACGATCCCGCCACCGCCAAGCGCGGCCGGGCGTCGGTGCCTGCGTTCTTCGACTCGGCGCTCGCCGACGCGCGCCCGGGCGTCGTCCTCACACAGTCGGACTGCCGGCTGCTGCCGGTCCAGCCGGGTCTGGAGGGCTCACCGTTCGGCAGCAAGGACGGGCTCCTCGGCTGGTGGGTGACGCACGACCGGAACTCCGGTGCCTGGACGGCCTGTTCGGTCGACGGAAGCCGCAGTCCGGCGACCACCGAGGGCATTCCGGCCCCGCCCCTGCGCCTGCCGGGCGGCGCCGTCCTGCACCCCGTGCAGGAGGGCTGGAACCGCACGTTCGTCGAGCTGTGCGACAAAGACGGCCTGTCGGTGGCCCGTGTCCAGCTGGGCGACCGCGGCAGCGTACACGCGGCGGGCACCCGCTTCCTGCCGCCGCTGTGGTACTGGCACGCCCTGCGCCCGCGCGACGAGCACGGCTCGGCCGCGCTGCGGGCCGTGACCGACACGGACGCCACCGCCCTGCTGGCCGCCGTCCGGAACGGCGAGAGCCCGCGGGAGGCCGTGGCCCGGCTGCTGCCCGCCGTCACCGACGAGCGGCTCGCGCTCGGGGTGGCCGGGTTGGTCGAGGAGACGGCCCGCTGCGCCAAGCAGATCGCCACGCTCGCCGAACGGGCCGAGCGGCCGCTCGCCGCACCCCAGGACAAGGAGGAGGAAGTCCGGCACGCGTACGACCACGTCCTGCGCGAGGCGCTGCGGGAGCTCACCGCTCCCGGACACTTCTACGGTTACTACGGCAACGAACAGCACGCCACCACCGCCGTCGACCAACTCAGAGCGTTGCGCGAGCTGTTGGCCCCGGGCACAGCGCCCGCGAAGTTCCCGTTCATCGGCACCGGAGTCGCGTGGCTCTCGCTGACCGGTCCCGGCACGGCGGCGGCCGCCCTGCGCGCCGCCGCGCCCACCACGCCGGATGAGCAGCGCGCCGGGCTGCTGGAATTCCTCGACGTCGTCCTGTCGGTCGGCGACGGCGTGCTCGTCGATCCCCGCGGACGACTGCGGGTCGTACAGCTCAAGGCCTCCCGGTCGGAGCGGCCGGAGCGCGTCGGCGAAGTACTGGCCTCGGGCGACCGGCGGCTGCTGATCCTGTCCTGTCAGAAGGTCGACGCGGACGACGCGTACTGGAACGCCGTCGAGTACGACCCTGCGGGCGAGTTCGGCCCCTGGGAGGGCTTCGCCCTCGTCGAGTCCGAGATCCGGGGCACATCCGGAGACGAGACCCTGGCGCCCGCCGTACGGCGGTTGGTGGCACTCGTGAGGGAGCGGGGGCCGCTGCCCTACCGGCCGGAGCAGGCACGGGAGTTCGCCGAGCGGGTGGGGGTGAGCGCGGTGGCCGGAGCGCTGCTGCTCCTCGGGCTGCCCGGGCTCAACTCGTACGGCAAGGACGGGCTCCTGCCCGCGCAGCAGCTGCAGCCGCTGGGCGCGAAGAGCTCGGAGGCACAGGCCGCCCGGAGCGCCCTCGGTGAACTCTCCGTGCAGGAACGGCAGTTGTTCACCGCCGCGCTGCTCCCCACGGATCCCGGACACATGGAGCGGCTGTGGACCGACGGCTTCGACCTGGAGCCCGTCGTACGGATCTGGATCGAGCGGCGGGGGCAGCGGCGGGCGGCGCCGCCCGAGCTGATCGCGCGGATGGTGAGCGAGATCGGTCCGGGCCGGATGCTCGACGCCGTCCTCAACCCGCAGGCGCGCCCCGAGCTGACCCGTCGCACCGAGCAGCGGTTGCGGGGCAACGGACTTGAACCGCTGGACGCTGAGGCCCTGTTCACCGGATCCACCCTGGCCGCGTACGTCAGCATGCTGCGCTGGCTCGCCTATCGGCTGCCGTACGGCGATCCGCTGCGCGCGACGCTGCCCGAGACCCTGCGCATGCTCCGTGAACGCCTCACCGACCCCGGGCTGCTGCTCGACCTCGGGCTGACCTGGGGGAATGACGGCTACACGGTGTCGACCCGGGTACGGGAGACGTTCGGGCTGCCCGCCCAGGGGGGCGGGGACGAGGAGGGCCTGCTGCGGGCGGGCCCCGCGATCGTGCTGGCGCCGATGCGGCACCGCTCGGAGTGGGACACCGTATGGCTGCGGCCGTCTGCCGTGCTGGCGCAGGCGGGCGAGGAGGGCGGACCCGATCACCCGGCCCTGAAACTGCTCGCGGGGCTGAGCCGGGACAGCGGCCAACTGCAGTCGCTGCGCACGCTGTTGAGCGAGGAGTTCACCGCCCTGATCACGGCGGACGGCCCTCCCGGAGCCGCACAGCACCCGGCCCACAGTGTGCCGGAGCTGGTGGCCGAGGCGGCGCAGAGTTGCGGGCTCTCCGAGGACGCGGCCGGGCTCTATCTCATGCTGCTCGCGCTACCGGACCCGACGGACCGCAACCAGGCGGCCTGGACCGGCTGGAAGCCCGCGCGGCTGAAGGGGGCCCGAGCCGAACTGGCCGCCGCCGGGCTGGTGGTGGAGGCGAAGCGGTCCCGGGCCGGGCGAGCGCAGTTCCTGCCCGGCGGCTGGCTGGAGCACAAGGCTCCGCGGTTGCCCGTCGAGAGCTGGAAGACCCCGCTGCTGCCGGAGACGACCCACGGTTTCGTGGTGCCGGACTGCCCGGTGCCGGAGTTGTTCGCGCGCGCCTGGCGGAGGGGCGTCGAGGGTGACGCGCCCGGGTTCGAGGAGTTCGCCGGGCGCGGTGGCCGGGGCGGCAGAGGTGGCCGGGGCGGCCGGAGCGGAGGCAGGGCATGAGCGACGTACAGACCACGGCGAGCGGGGTGACGGCAGCGGGTGCGACGACCAGGACGGACGTGACAGAAGCGGTGGGCGTAACCGGTGTAACGGGCGTGTCGAGCGTGACGGGCGCGCGGCAGATCGAGCTGCCCGAGGACCGTCACGCCGAGGAGTTGGCGTTTCTCGCGGCGTACGACGAGGGGCCGCGACCGCCGGGCTGGCACCTGACCCCGCGTGCCGTGGTGACGTTCGTGTGCGGTTCGGACGGCGAGACGCTGGGCGGCGCGGACGGGCGACGGCTCGTCGTGTCACGGAAGTTCGTTGGCGAGCGGGGACTCGTCGAGCGGTGTGTGGTGACGCTGGCGGGCGAGCGGGGTCTCCTGCTGGTCGGCGAGCCCGGCACCGCCAAGTCGATGCTCTCCGAACTGCTGGCCGCCGCCGTGTGCGGCACCAGCGCGCTCACCGTGCAGGGCACCGCGGGCACCACGGAGGACCAGCTCAGATACGGCTGGAACTACGCGATGCTGCTCGCCGCGGGGCCGAGCCGCGCGGCCATGGTGCCCTCACCCGTGCTCACGGCGATGACCCGGGGAGCCGTCGCCCGGATCGAGGAGGTCACGCGCTGTCTGCCCGAGGTGCAGGACGCCCTGGTGTCCCTGCTGTCCGAACGGCGCATCGCCGTACCGGAGTTGGCCGGTGGCCCGGACGGGGACGGCACGGTGCACGCCGTGCCGGGGTTCACGCTGATCGCGACGGCCAACCTCCGTGACCGCGGTGTCTCCGAGATGTCGGCCGCCCTCAAGCGCCGCTTCAACTTCGAGACCGTCGGGCCGATCGACGACCTCGACGCGGAGACGGAGCTGGTCCGTGGCCAGGCCACGGCGGCGCTCGCCCGCTCGGGTGCCCGTTTCTCCGTGGACGACGCGGTGTTGGAGGCACTGGTCACGGCCTTCCGGGATCTGCGCTCGGGCCGCAGCGCGGAGGGCTGGGAGGTCGAACGGCCCACCACGGTGATGTCGACGGCGGAGGCGGTCCAGGTCGCCGCGTCGATGGGCCTGGGCGCCGCGTATCTCGGGGACGGCAGGGATGTCGTGCGCACCTTGCCCGGCCATCTGCTCGGCACGGTGCGCAAGGACGACCCGGCCGATCACGCACGGCTGCTGGGCTACTGGGACGGTCCGGTGCGGCGGCGCGCGGAGCAGGGCGCCGCGCTGTGGCGGACGTTGTGGGAGCTGCGCGATGACCTCGTGTGAGGCGGCGGCCGACTCGGCAGCGTCGCCCGAGGCGGCTCTGGAGGCGCTGGCCGAGTGTCGGGAGCCGTTCCTGATCGGTGTGCGGCACCATTCGCCCGCGCTCGCGGCGGCCGTGCCGGGGATGCTGTCGGCGGCGGCGCCGGAGGTGCTCCTCATCGAGCTGCCGGAGGAGTTCGCGCCGTGGCTGGAATATCTGGGGGATCCGGCGACGGTGCCACCGGTGGCGCTGGCGGGGAGCCGGGAGCACGGCGGGGTGGTCTTTCTGCCCTTCGCCGAGTTCTCCCCGGAGCTGGCGGCGATTCGGTGGGCGAGGGAGGCGGGAGTGCCGGTCGTGCCGTTCGACCTGCCTCTGGCCGCACGGGACGCGGACGAGGGGGCGCGGGAGGTGGCGGAGGAGCCGGGCGCGGGCGGTGCGGGTGGCGGCCGTGGGCGGTTGGCGGCCGCCCTGCGAGCGCGCGCCGGGGGCCGGACGGAGGACGACCTGTGGGCCCGGCTGGTGGAGTCGGGCGCGCCGGGCGCCGGGGCGGAGGAGTTGCGGCGCGCCGCGCTGCTCGTCGGCTGGGCGTTGCGGGCGGACACGGGAGAGGACGCCGTGGACCCGTACGACCTGCGGCGCGAGGCCCATATGCGGGGACGGCTGGCCGAGTACTCAGGGCGGCGTACGGCGGCGGTGATCGGGGCGTTTCACGCGCCGGCGCTGCAGCGGACTGGTTCCGATCCGGTGGGTTCGGGTGCCGGTCCGGTGGGTTCGGGTGCCGGTCCGGTGGGTTCGGGTGCCGGTCCCGCGGAGGACGTCCCCTCGGTCATCACCTCCCTCGTGCCCTACTCGTACCCGCTGCTCGACGAGCGGTCGGGGTATCCGGCCGGCATACGTGATCCGGAGTGGCAGCGGGGGGTGTTCCGGGCGGCCGGGGAGCCGGGGCGGCTGGACGAGTTGCTGACGGCGACGGCCGTGCGGATCTGCGCCGCCGTCCGCGAGACGGGGCATCCCAGTGGCCCCGCGGACGCCCGGGAGGTGGTGCGGGTGGCGCGGGACCTGGCCACGCTGCGCGGGCTGCCCGCCGCGGGCCGCGGGGAGCTGGTCGAGGCGGTGCAGACGGTGCTCACGCAGGGCCAGTTGCTGGGTCGGGGACGGGTGGTGGCCGCGGCCATGGAGCGGATGCTCGTCGGTGACCGGCAGGGGAGGCTCGCCCCCGGCACGCCACGCTCAGGACTTGGCCCGGCGGTCGAGGGCCTCCTCGCGGAACTCTCACTGCCGTCCCCCGCCGCTCCCGCCCGTCGTGAGCTGCGGCTCGACGCGCTGCGGTCCGAGCTCGACCGCCGGCGCGAGATCTGTCTGCGCAGGATGGCGGTCTGCCGTGTTCCCTACGGCGAGGAGGCCGGCGTCACGGGGGTCGGCGACGGCGCCGCGCTCACCACACGGTGGACGGTGACCTGGACGCCCTCGACCGCTGCGATGCTGGATGTGACCGGCGTTCACGGAGTGACGCTGGAGCAGGCGGCCGGCGGCGTACTGGCGCGGCGACGGGCGGCGGAGCGGCGCGACGGCGGTCCGACCGCGGCCCAGGTGCTCGCCGGGTTCGAGGACGCGGCCCGCTGTGCCCTCCCGGGGCTCGCCTCGGAGCGCCTCACGGAAGTCGCCGAACTACTGCCCGCGTCCGGCTCCCTGCCCGAACTCCTCGGCGGGCTCGACCTGTTGAGCCGGATCGGCGCGGGGCATGTGCCGGGGCTGCCCGCCCCTTGGGAGAAGGAGCGGATCGAGGCGGCGTACGAGGAGCTGGGCGCCGCCGGTGTCCGCGCGCTCGACGGGCTGACCGGTTCCACCGACACCGCCGACGCCCACGCTCTGGTGGACCTCGCCACCCGGGTGGACGGCGCGGGCGGCGGGCTCCGGCTCGCGGACGCCCTCGCCCGTTTGGACGAGGACGGCACTCCGCTGATCCGCGGCGCCGCGGGAGCCGCCCGAGTGCTGCTGGGGCTGCGGGAGGCGACGGAGTTCGGCACCCGGCTGGCCTCCCGTGTCGACGGTGCGGTGACTCCCGAGCTCCGTTCCGACCTCGCCGCGTTCCTGCGCGGCACACTGCTCGCCGCCGGTCCGCTGCTCGAGACGGGCGAGGCCGTGGACCCGCTCCTGGAGCGCGTCGAGTCGCTCACCGACCGGGCCTTCCTCGACCGTCTGCCGGCCCTGCGCGCCGGCTTCGACGTCCTGGCGCCGGCGGCCCGGTCCCGGATGCTCGCCGCGGTGGAGGACCGCACCGGCCGCGCGGTGGGCGAGTTGCCGGACGCGGTGGCGGAGCCGGGGTTCCTGGCCCGGATGGCGGCGGCGGATCTGGCGGGGCGGACTGCGTTGGCGACAGCGGGGTTGGATTCCCTGGGCACGGAGCCGTCTCCGACCTCGCATCAGGCCCCTCACGACAACCCCGCCGTGCCCAAGAGCCCTGCTGTACCCAACAGTCCCGCCGTACCCAACAGCCCTGACGTGCCCGACAGTCTCGCCGTGCCCGACAGTCTCGGCCCCGGCGATCGCTGGCGGCTCCTGCTGGGCAGGGCACGGCAGTTGACGGGGCGGCCCGGCCGGATCGCGCGCGCACTCGACGAGTTGTACGGGAGCGGCCGCGGCGAGGGGGTCGGAGAGCCCGGCGACGCCGGTGCCGGCGGCGGGAGCGAGGCGTCGTTCCCGGATGTGCGGAGCTGGTCCGAGGAGCTCGCGGCACTCTTCGGACCCGGGGTACGGGAAGAGGTGCTGGCCGCGGCCGCCGACGCCGGACGCGTCGACGCCCTGCAGGAACTCGACCCCGCCTCGGCCCGCCCCTCGGTCGAGCTCCTGCGGACGGTCCTCTCTTACGCGGGAGGCATGCCCGAGCAGCAACTCGCGCGGCTTCGTCCGCTGGTGGCCCGACTGGTCAAGGAGCTCACGGACGCCCTCGCCCACAGACTGCGGCCCGCCCTCGCAGGTCTCGCGCATCCGCGGCCCACCCGCAGACCGGGCGGTCCCCTGGATCTCGCCCGCACCGTGCGCGCGAATCTCGCGACGGCGCGCCGCGATCCGGCGACGGGAGCGGTGACGGTCCTGCCCGAGCGGCCGGTGTTCCGTACCCGGGCCCGCAAGGCGGCGGACTGGCGGCTCGTGCTGGTCGTCGATGTGTCCGGGTCCATGGAGGCGTCGACGATCTGGGCGGCGCTCACCGCGTCCGTGGTCGCCGGGGTCCCGGCGCTGAGCACGCACTTCGTGGCCTTCTCGACGGAGGTCATGGACCTCACCGACCAGGTGGACGATCCCCTCGGGCTGCTCCTCGAGGTGCGGGTCGGCGGCGGGACGAGCATCGCCCGGGGCCTGCGGCACGCGCGCTCACTGGTGACGGTCCCCTCCCGCACGCTGATCGTGCTGATCAGCGACTTCGAGGAGGGGGGTCCGGTGGGCCCGCTGCTGTCCGAGGTGCGGGCACTCGTCGACTCGGGCTGCCATGTCCTCGGCTGCGCCTCGCTGGACGACACGGGCCGACCGCGCTACTCAACCGGTGTGGCGGGGCAGCTGGTGGCCGCGGGCATGCCGGTGGCGGCCCTCAGCCCGCTGGAACTCGCCCGCTGGGTGGGCGAACGCATGGGAGGTACGCGCCGATGACCACGCTCCCCCCGGTGACGGCCGAAGTGGCGGCCGCCGCGCTGGAGTCGCTCCCGACCCGTCTGCGCAAACGAGCCGACTCGGCCGCGGCCAAGGCGGCGAACTGGCCTGTCGCCGCTACGGACGCGACGGTCGTGGTGCGGGTCGACGACGCGACGACGGTCACCCTCACCACCACGGCCGGGGTGGTGACATCCGCCGAAGACGCCGTGTGCAGCTGTCTGCTCGCGCCCGCGTGTCTGCACCGCGCGGCGGTCCTGACGCTGGCACCGCTGGCGGAGGAGACGGACGGCCCTCAGCCGACGGCTGTCGTTCCGTCGGACACCGACGACTCCACCCCTGGCCCTCCCCCTGTCCCTCCGGAGACCGGGTCCCTCCGCCTCACTCCCCCGCAGTCCGCGGCGGTGCACGCCCTCCGGGCGGCCGCGACCGCCGTACTGGCAGCCGGAGTGACCGGCTCCGGTGCCGTGCACCGCGCCGCGCTCCTCCATGCCGCCCACTCGGCGCGCGTCGCCGGACTCCACCGTGCCGCGGCCGCGGCCGTCCGGGTGGCACGGCGGCTCTCCGAGGCGGGCACCGGGGACCCCGCGTTCCGGCTGCCCGAACTGGCCTCGGAGCTGGCGGAGTTGCTGACCGTCGCCGACGGGCTGGGCCGCGCACCGGACCCGGATCTGATCGGCACCGCACGTCGGGCCTATGTGGCGAACGGTTCGCTGCGGCTGCGCGGTCTGTTCACCGAGCCGGTCGTGACCGCCTCGGGGTACGCCGGGGCGGTCACGTACGCCCTCGCGCAGGACGGTCGGCTCCGCTCGCTGTCCGACGTGGCGCCGGGCGACGCCGACCGTGCTCGGCAGGCCGCGGGCTCCGCGGTCCCCGGCGGCAGCGCCCTCACCCTGCGGGAACTGGGCGACCACGGCGGCGCGATCCTCACCGACCCGACCGTCTCGCCGGACGGGCGGATCGGCGGTGGCGGCGTGGTCCGTTCCGTACAGGCGTCGGGGGCCCGTTGGCACGAGGAGCCGCTCGACACGCTCTGGCGGCGTTCCCCGGCCGACCAGGTGGCCGCCGCGCTGAGGTGGTCGGCGGAGCCCGCCGAGGAGCGGGACGCGGGCGGTGACCTGCTCTTTCTCACCGGGACGATCACCGGCGGAGGGTTCGCCGTGGACGGCGGTCCCACGGTGCGCCTCCTGGCGCCGGACGAGCGTCCCGAACTCCCCTACGTCGAGAACCTCCGGCTTCTGGCGGGGGCCCACGGTCTGTCCGTGCGCCTCGTCGCGCGGCTCGCGGCGGACCGGCCGAGCGGAGTGAGCGCCCTCGCCGCGGCCTGGCAGGGCGCGGACGGTGACCCGATCCGCGCGGACCTCGGGCTGCGCCGCCTCAACCGCACCCACCTGCCCAGGACAGGGAGGGCCGTCATCCCGTCCACCCCCACCCCCGCGCTTCCCACGGAACTCGACCTCCTGCGGCGGGCCGTGGACCGCGCGGTCGCGGGTGGGCGCGCCGTCACCGCCGCCGTGGCCGACGGCGAACTCCCCCGTCGGCTCGCCGCGGTGGGTCTGGCCACGGGGGCCGCGTGCGCGCGGGCACTGGTGGACACGGCGTCGGACCGGCGCCATGACGCGCTGGGCCGACTGCGGCCGGCCGACCCGGAGGCGTACGCCCGCGCCTGGCTCGCGTCGTCCACATACGCCGCGGCCGCCACGGCATCCCTCCTCACCGCCGCCTGGGCACCGGAGGGGGACCACGATCCGGCCTGACCCCCCGGGGGTCTCCTCAGCCCGTCTTCCGCCCCCACAGGGGCCCGACCCGTTGCCAGTCCTCGTCCCACTGCGCCATGCGCCGCCGTTCCATGCGTCCGCGTACCAGCCGTCCGCCGATGAACGGCACACCCGCGACACTCACCCCCACCAGGACGCCCACCAGCGCGGCGCGCAGTTGGGCCTGGGAGGGCGTGGGGGGCTTGGTGACGAGGCGGCCGTCGGCGTCCGTCCATACGGTCACCGGGGTGCCCGCAGGGCTGCCGACGGACACCCGGGCCTGGCCGGCGTGCGGCGAGCCGTCCGCCGCTCTCCAGTGGACCTTCGCCCAGACCATGTCGGCGTCGTTCGCCGACGCGGTCGACTTCGGCACGTCGTCGTTGAGCAGCGCCAGAACGGAGTGCCACTCGGCCCGCTGCCTGGCCAGGCCGTTCTCCACGGACTGCGTCGCCAGCAGACCGGTGAGCACCCCGCCGAGCGCGGTGAGCGCCCAGGCGACGAGCACGATCCAGGCCTCCAGCGCGTCACTGCGACGCCGCAGCGGATTGCGCCGCCATCGCCACAGCCACACCTTCGGAGCCTTCGGACCACGGAATGCCGCCATCGATGGCATCCTCCTCACGACCGCACGGACATGCCACATCGCCCTCCCATACGGGATCGGTCCCTCCGATGCTCACAACGAGTCCCACGACCCGTGCGTTCCAGGAATCCGGCCGTCCCTCGCCCGTGGGCGCGTCGGCCGGGACGAGACGTCGCCGATGCTCGACGCCACCCCGCTGACCTGCGGTAATGCGGCGTACAGGGGAGACTGTCAGTGCCGGGGTGCAGACTGGCCGATGTCTGAGACGACGTCGTCGCGGAGGTGATCGGCATGGCCGAGGTACTGCTCACCGTCGGTACACGCAAGGGGCTGTTCATCGGGCGGCGGCGCGGCGCCGCGTGGGAGTTCGACGAGAGTCCGTACTTCAACGCGCAGGCCGTGTACTCGGTCGCGATCGACACCCGCGGCAAGACACCACGGCTGCTGGCCGGAGGGGACAGCGCGCACTGGGGTCCGTCCGTCTTCCACTCCGACGACCTGGGACGGACGTGGACCGAACCGGCTCAGCCGGCCGTCAAGTTCCCCAAGGACACCGGGGCTTCCCTGGAGCGGGTGTGGCAGTTGCACCCGGCGGCGGCCGAGCCGGACGTGGTGTACGCGGGCACGGAGCCGGCCGCGCTGTACCGCTCCGAGGACAGAGGCGAGTCCTTCGAGCTGGTCCGGCCCCTGTGGGAGCACCCCACCCGGTCACGGTGGGTGCCGGGCGGCGGTGGCGAGGGCCTGCACACCGTCCTCACCGACCAGCGTGACCCAGGGGCCGTCACGGTCGCCGTGTCCACGGCGGGGGTGTTCCGTACACACGACGGCGGGGCGAGCTGGGAGCCGTCCAACTCCGGTGTCTCCGCGGTGTTCCTGCCGGATCCGAACCCGGAGTTCGGTCAGTGCGTGCACAAGATCGCACAGGACGCGTCGACCCCGGACCGGCTCTACCTCCAGAACCACTGGGGTGTGTACCGCAGCGACAACGCGGGCGGCGAGTGGACCGACATCGGCGCGGGCCTGCCGTCCACCTTCGGGTTCGCGGTGGCCGCGCATCCGCACCGCGGCGACACGGCGTACGTCTTCCCGATCAACGCGGACGCGGACCGCGTCCCGGCCGACCGGCGCTGTCGTGTCTTCCGCACGCAGGACGCGGGCAAGACCTGGGATCCGCTGACCTCGGGGCTGCCCCCGGAGGACCACTACGGCACGGTGCTGCGCGACGCGCTCTGCACGGACGGCGCGGACCCGGCGGGCGTGTACTTCGGCAATCGCAATGGCGAGGTGTACGCGTCGGCGGACGACGGGGACAGCTGGCGGCAACTGGTCTCGCATCTGCCGGACGTGCTGTGCGTACGCGCCGCGGTCGTCGGCTGAGACCCGGGAGCCGCCTCTCGGACGACATCCGGCGTCGGTCACCCGCCGTGGTGGTGCCGACCCGACCGGTAGCGAATTCACCGTGACGTACCGTCCCTTGCGCCGCTGGCGTGCCGATGCGGGAGGCGCGAGCATGGAGGTATGGGGATGGCGGTGAAGACGTGACGCCTGCGACTCCGGAATCAGGCAAAGGTCCCGGCACAGAGCCCAATATCGGTACGGAAGAAGCGGCCTCGGACGCGGCGGCGATCATCACCCTGGCCGGCACGGTGATCGGTTGGACCAGAAGCGCGGAAGAACTCCTCGGCCGTTCGGCCCGAGAGGTCGTCGGAGGCTCCGTCGGCCGTCTGGTGGCCATGCCCGAAGACCCCGGCCGCGTAGCGGCGATCATGGAACGCTGCCGTGGGGGCCAGCCGTGGAGCGGAGTGGTCACGCTGTCGCATCGCGACGGCCGTCGTGTGGAAGTGAATCTGCGCGTTTCCGCGTCGTTCCAGGTCGGCGACGACGAGTGTTTTCTCGTCTCGGCACGGGAGCGCATCACGCGCTGGGCCATGGGTCAGTCCGTGCTGGACGGGTTCATGACCCGTTCGCCCGTGGGAATGGCCATCGTGGACACGGACCTGCACTGCATCTGGCTCAACAACACCCTGGAGAGCATCGGCGGCATACCCCGTGAGCAGCGTCTGGGCCGGCGCCTGAGCGACCTGCTCCCGGGCCTGGAGGGGCAGACCATCGAGGGCGTGATGCGCAAGGTACTGCGGACCGGCGAGCCGGTCAGCGACTTCGAGTACCTGGGCTGGAGCTGGGCCGACCCCCGTCGACAGCACGCCTACTCCACGTCGTTCTTCCCCCTGGTGGACGTCGAGGGCGCCGTCACGGGCATCTGCTACATGGTTCTCGACGTCACCGACCGGTGGAACGCCCGCCAACTGATCTCCCTGGTCAATGAAGCCGGCGCCTGTGTGGGCAGCACCCTGGACGTCATGGAGACGGCCCAGGAGCTGGCCGACTTCGCCGTACCCCGGTTCGCCGACTTCGCCATCGTGGATCTGCTGGAACCGGTCCTCAGCACCGAGGGGCACGGAACCTGGCTGTCCGACGCGGGTCCGGCGACGACGGGGCTGGTGATGCGGCGGGCGGGCATGAGTTCCGTCCGGGAGGGGTGCCCGGAGGCGGTCGCCCAGGTCGGCGATCCGGTGGACTTCATCCCTCCCCCGCACGATCTCGGCCTCCTCGTGAACGGCGAGCCCGTTCTCATACCGGTGCTGAACCCCGACAACCCGCAATGGGTCGTGGAACAGCCGTCCAGGACCTCGAGCATGCGCGAGTTCGGACTGCACTCACTCATTTCCGTGCCGATGCGGGCGCGGGACACCGTCCTCGGCCTCACCACCTTCGTCCGCTCGCGGAACCCGGCTCCCTTCACCCCGGACGACGTACTGCTCGCCCGGGAACTCGTCGCACGAGCGGCCGTCTGTGTCGACAACGCCCGCCGCTACACACGGGAACACCACGCCACACTCACACTCCAGCACAGCCTTCTGCCCCACACGCTGGAGGGCGGCATGGCCGTGGACGTGGCCTCCATGTATCAGCCCGCGGACGCCAAGGACGGTGTGGGCGGGGACTGGTTCGACGTCATCCCGTTGTCCGGAGCCCGAGTCGGCCTCGTCGTGGGCGATGTGGTCGGCCACGGTCTGAGTGCCGCCGCCACGATGGGCCGGCTGCGTACCGCGGTGCAGACGCTCGCCGACATGGATCTGCCGCCCGACGAGCTCCTGGCCCACCTCGACGACCTGGTGCTCCGCCTCAGCGAGGAGGAGTCCCATGACGCGTCGGCAGACCTGATCCGGACCACGGTGATGGGTGCCACCTGCCTGTACGCCATCTACGACCCGGTCACGCGGAACTGCACGCTGGCCCGGGCCGGACATCCGCCGCCGGTCCTCGTCACTCCGGAGGGCCGGGTCAGCTTCCCGGAACTGCCGGCCGGCCCCCACTGGGGCTGGGCGGACTCCCGTTCGAGGCAGTCGACATCGAGCTCGCCGAGAACAGCCTGATCGGCCTCTACACCGACGGCCTCATCGAAGGTGACGAGCGGGACTTCGAGGTCGGAATGGCCCACCTCGGGGACGCCCTGTGCCCTTGCGATCTCCCGCTGGAGACGCTCTGCGCCAATGTACGGAGCCTGACCTCCACGCCGCAGTCCGACGACGTCGCGTTCCTCGTGGCGCGCACGCACGCGCTCAGCGCCGACCACGTCGCCTCGTGGGACGTGGCCTCCGATCCCGCCGCCGTGGCCGGGGCCCGCGCCCTCGCCACCCGCCAACTCCGCGAGTGGGGAATGGAAGCACTGGCCATGGAGACCGAACTCGTCGTCAGCGAGTTGGTCACCAACGCGGTGCGCTATGCCCCGGGCCCCGTGCGACTGCGGCTGCTGCGCGCATCCCGCCTGATCTGCGAGGTCACCGACACCAGCAACAGCTCCCCTCGGCTGCGGCACGCCCGGACCACCGACGAAGGGGGGCGCGGCCTCTTCCTCGTCGCCCAGCTCGCCCACCGCTGGGGCACCCGGTACACACACGAGGGAAAGATCATCTGGGCGGAACTGGACTCGTAGGCGCCCGCAGCGCGGTGGTGATGTCGGCGAGGTGGTCGTTGACGGGGCCGAGGGTGATCAGGCCGCTGCCCGCACCGGCGAGTTCCCCGGCGGCCGGCAGCAGGCGGGTACGGGCCCGCTCCAGCACATCCCGGTCACCGACCTCCAGCGCGACCATGGCCTCCAGGCAGCAGCACGCCTCGTACATCAGGTCGCGCGGCGGCTCCGGGAGCGCGCGCAGTGCCGCCCGTGCCTCGGCTCGGCGACCGGACGCCAGCAAGGCGAAGGGCGCGGCCCAAGGCCGGTACGGGCCCCAGTCCACCCCCAGGTCGATCCCGACCGGCCCTGGACCGGTACCCCCTGGACCGGTACCCCCTGGATCGGTAGACCCCGGACCGATATCCCCTGGACCGGTGTCGGACCACGTCCTCCTGTGCTCCACCCGCAGGCACAGCAGGGCGAGTGGGAGAAGCCCACGCTCCAGGCCCGGCATCCCGGCGCCGTCCAGCCGTGCGGCGGCATCCCGGTAGGCGCTCTCGGCCCCCGCCGGTCGCCCGGACGCGGCCAGCCGCAAAGCCCGGTACCACTGGGTGAAGACGCCCGCGAGCGGCAGTTCGTGGCGCTCGGCCAGCCGGTCCACGGCGGCGGCGTGGCGGTCGGCCGCGGCGAAGTCGGCGAGCGCGCCGCGTGCCTGGAGCCGGATGAGGTGACCGAGTACCTCATAGGTCACCAGGTCGTGCCGGGCGGCCAGTTCGACCAGCTCCGCGCCGATCTCGTCACGCCGTGGGGCCAGGCCCGCACGGGTGAAGGACTGCATGAACGCCCCGTTCAGCGCGAACGCCAGCAGCGCGGGATCGTCGAGACGACGGGCGATCTCCTCCGCCTCGCGGGCGGCCTGGGGGCCGCGTGGCGCTCGGCTGCCGCGTGTCTCCAGGGCGATCGTGGCCAGCAGGCGGCACCGCGAGGCCTCGTGCGCGTCGCCCGGCAACGCGGTGAGGGCGCGCTCGGCGGCCTCGACGATCCGTCGGGCCAGCTCCGGATCGTCGCTGCGGGTCCAGATCGCGGGGACGTCGTAGGCGCCGATCACCCGGGCGGTCAGGTCCGGGTCGCCGAACTCCTCCGCCGCCGCGATGGCCTCCATGCGGTGCTGCCCGGCGGCCGCGAGCCCACCGCCCCCGGTGACCGCGAGGTTGCGGATCAGGCTCACCGTCGTCTCCAAACGGGCCCGGGCACCGGCGGCGACCGTACGGTCGTAGGCCGCCGCCGTCCGTGTCCACAACCGGGCCGCGGTCGCCGTCGGCCCGGCCGGAGGATCGAGCCCGGGCTCCTGGGCGAGGATGTCCGCCTCCAGACGGCGCAGCCGGGGCCCGGGGTCCACCCCCAACTGGTCGGCCAGGACCGCCCGGGCTCTGCGCAGCACACCCAGCGCGTCCCCCTGACGGTCCTGCCGGTACAGCGCCAGCGCCAGCAGCCGCCAGGCGTCCTCGCGCCAGGGGTGAGCGGCGAGATGTACGTCCAGATCGGGCACCGCCTCGGCGGCCAGGCCGAGGGCCAGCTGTGTCCGGGCCCGCTGCTCCACCGCCTGGAGCCGCAGCTCGGCGAGGCGGGAGCGCTCGCCCCTGGCCCAGTCCTCCTCCTCGAACTCGGCATAGGCGGGCCCGCGCCACAGTGCCAGCGCCTCCTCCAGTCTCGGCAGCGTCTCCGTGGCCGGCAGCCGCGCGGCGCCGCCGACGGCTGTCTCGAAGCGCCAGGCGTCCACGGCGTCCGGCTCCGGGCGCAGCGCGTACCCGGGGCCGTCCGTGACCAGCAGACGGGCGGGGGTCCGCGGCGGACGGTCCGGCTCCAGGACGCGTCGCAGCGCGGCGACAAAGGTCTGTACGGCGCCCACGGCGCCGGGCGGGGGATCCGTCCACAGGTCGTCGACCAGGTGGGTGACAGGGACGACCCGGCGGCGGGCCATCACCAGCCGCGCCAGCACGGCCCGGTGCCTGGGTCCCTTCAGCGCGAGCGCGCGGCCGTCGCTCTCGGCCACGGTCGGTCCCAGCACACCGAACGCGACCCCCACCCTTCTCACCTCTCCCGGCTCACTTCTCCCGACACCCTCGCCACGGTACTGCGCCGACGACGTGCGGACCGCTTGCCGATCGCCTGCCGATCATCTGCTGATCACTCGCTGATTCGCGCCCGGCAGGCTCGTCGTGTCCCTCACCTTCCCCCCCCGCCTTCCAGAAAGGGCGAACCATGGCACCGACCATCCCCGGCTTCGACTACCGGCGCGTCCCCGTCGCCGACCATGTCGCGCTCAGCGTCGCCGTCGCCGGATCCGGCAGCCCGATCGTGCTGCTGCACGGTTTCCCGCAGACCCACCTGATGTGGCGGCACGTGGCCGCCGACCTCGCGGCCGACCACACCGTCATCTGTCCCGACCTGCGGGGCTACGGCGCCAGCGACAAGCCCGTCGACACCAGCTCCGACGGGAACGCGTACGCCAAGCGCACCATGGCCGCCGACGTCGTCTCGCTCGCCCGCGCCCTGGGCCACGAGCGTTTCGCGCTGGCGGGACACGACCGGGGCGCGCTGGTCGCCATCCGCGCCGGCCTCGACCACCCCGAGGCGATCACCCATCTCGCCTCGCTCGACGTGCTGCCCACGCTGGACATGTGGGACGTGATGCACGGCACCGGCGCGGCTGTCGGCTTCCACCTCTACCTGATGGCCCAGCCGCCGGGCCTTCCCGAGCGGATGATCCACGCCGCCGCGGACGTCTTCTTCGGTCATTTCCTCGACATCTGGACGCAGGACCCGAGGGCGATCCCGGACGAGATCCGCGCCGCCTACCTGGCGGCCTCCCGCGCGGCGGTCCCTTCCATCGTCGCGGACTACCGTGCCTCGGCCAGCATCGACGTCGAGCACGACCGGGCCGACCGTGCTGCCGGGAACCTGCTGCGGATGCCCGTGGCCGTTCTCCAGCAGGACTGGGGCGCGGCTCTCGGCTTCGACGCCGCCGCGCGGTGGCGCGCCTGGGCACCCGACCTGCGGCACACGACCGTCTCCTGCGGTCACTTCATGGCCGAGGAGGCCCCCGCCGATGTCGTCAAGGCCATCCGGGACCTCCTCGCCGACCACTGAGCGGATCCGCTGCCCCGGCACCTGAGCGGATCCCCTTCCCCGACACCTGAGCCGATCTCCTTGCCCGGCATCGTTTCGCCGCGTGCCGGACCACGCGCCGGGCGAGAATCAGGGGGTGACTGTGCCAGCTGAGACCTCGCCCCTGTCGAGGCAGACCGTGTGCGGCAAGGACGCGCGCAGTCCGTTGCGCTCCTTCCTGCGGACCGAGACCGGCAGTGCCGCGGTCCTGCTGGCCGCCACGCTCGCGGCCCTCGTCTGGGCCAACATGGGGCCGAGCACGTACGAGGACTTCTGGCGCACCGAGCTGTCGGTCCGCCTCGGGGCGGGCGAAGTCTCCCTGGACCTGCGGGAGTGGGTGAACAGCGGGCTGATGACGCTGTTCTTCTTCGTCGTGGGACTCGAGGCACGCCGGGAGTTCGACCTGGGCGAGCTGCGGGAGCGCAGGAGGGTGACGCTGCCGCTGCTCGCCGGGCTGAGCGGCATGGTCGTGCCGATCGCGATCTACCTGGCCCTCAACGCGGGCCATGGCTCCCTGCACGGCTGGGGCGCCGCCATGTCGACGGACACGGCCTTCGCCCTGGGCATGCTCGCCCTCTTCGGAGCACGGCTGCCCGACAGTCTCCGGGTCTTCATCCTCACCATCTCCGTCGTGGACGACTTCCTGGCGCTGGCCGTGATCGCCGTCGCCTACAGCGGCACCCTGGCTCTGCCCGCGCTGCTCACGGCGCTCGGCCTCTTCGCGGCCGTCGTGCTGGTGCGGCGCACACTCGGGATGCGGCTTCCCGCCCTGTACGCGGTGCTGGGCGCGGCGGTGTGGGTCGCGCTGCTCAAGTCGGGGGTGGACCCGGTCGTGACCGGGCTCGCGATGGGCCTGCTCACCTACGCCTACCCGGCCGAGCGCGTCGACCTGGAACGAGCCAGCCGTCTGTTCCGGCGCTTCCGTGAGCAGCCCACCCCGGAACTGGAGCGCTCCGTACGGCGCGGAATCGCCTCGACGCTCTCGCCCAACGACCGGCTCACGCGGATGTTCCACCCCTGGACGAGCTATGTGATCGTGCCGCTGTTCGCCCTCGCCAACGCCGGCATCACCGTCAGCGGCAGCCAGTTGGCCCATGCCTTCGCCTCGCCGATCGCCCTCGGCATCCTCCTCGGCTACGTGCTCGGCAAGCCGCTCGGCATCGTCGGCGCCACCTGGCTCACCACACGCGCCAGCCGTGGGCGTCTGCACCCGCCGGTCGGCTGGGGCGCCATCACCGCGGGCGGCACCCTGGCGGGGGTGGGGTTCACCGTGTCCCTGCTGATCGCGACGCTCGCCTTCGACGGGGCCCGGCTGGCGGAGGCGAAGATCGGCATTCTCGCCGCCGTGGTCTGCTCGTTCGTCCTCACCTGGCTGGTCACCTCGGCGATCGGCGCCCTCCCCAAGCGTTCCCGCATCCGGGCCCTGCTCGGCACGGGCACCACCATCGTCGACCTCAGCGACCCCGTGGACGTGGACCGCGACCATGTACGCGGCCCGCTGGAGGCGCCCGTGACGCTCGTCGAGTACGGGGACTTCGAGTGCTCGTACTGCGGCCTGGCCGAGCCTGTGGTGCGTGAGCTGCTCGCCGACTTCGGCGACGTGCGCTACGTGTGGCGGCATCTGCCGCTGACCGACGTCCATCCGAACGCCCAGTTCGCCGCCGAGGCCGCCGAGGCCGCGGCCCACCAGGACGGGTACTGGGAGATGCACGATCTGCTGATGCAGCACCAGGGTGACCTGCGGCCGAAGGACCTGCTCCGCTACGCCGAGGAGATCGGCCTCGATACCGAACGCTTCCGCAAGGATCTCCGCGAAGGCACGGGAACGGCCCGGGTCGCGGCGGACGTGGAGTCCGCCGACCTCAGCGGTGTCTCGGGCACCCCGACGTTCTTCGTCAACGGCCGCCGCCACCACGGCGCGTACGACATCGCGTCGCTGTCGGCGGCGGTGCGTGCCGCGCGGCAACGGGCGGCGCTTCAAGGGGTCGGACGGCAGGACTGAGCCCCGGTCAGGGCGAGGCCGTACGGTTCAGGGCGTCTCGCGGGCGCCCTCGAACAGATCGCTCTCCCGTGTGCCGCCGGTCCACGGCGGGTGGGCCCGCACGTACTCCTCGACCCGGCCCTCGTCCCCGGGCACGCTGAAGAGCCTCAGCAGGGCCGCGGCGTCCGCCTGGCTGGCGTGGGCCGCCAGGGCCCGCAGCTTGTGCGGCCAGAAGTCGGAGACATCCACGGCCGCGGTCACGGTGTCGTCGTCGACGGCGACGTCGAGCGGGGGGATCCAGGCGTCGGGTCCCAGGGCGGCCTCTGCCAGGGCGCGCACCGCTTTCAGGCTCGAGAGCGACACGGCGATGTAGTACAGCTTCGGCAGGCTCCGCGGGTGCCGGCCGCCCTCCTCGTTCTGATCGCTGTGATCGTTGTGAGGGTGAAGTCCGCCGGACCGCTTGATCCGCTCGAAGGCGGCGACGGTCAGCTCGTGCGTACGGACATGATCGGGATGGTTCGAGAACCCGTTGGGCGGATACGTCACGATCACATCCGGCCGGTACTCCCGCATCAGCGCCTCTAGCCGCCGGACGACCGGTTCGCCCTCCATCCTGCTGAACGCGTGAGGATCGACGTCGTCCGCCGAGTCGGGCACGCCGGAGTCGGGGTGGTCCAGCCGGACCAGGTCACTGATGCCGAGCGCGGCCCCCGACTCGGCGAGCTCGCCGGAGCGCCGTGCGGCGACCCGCGCCGGTTCGTGGTCGCGGTCGCCGGGCTTGCTGCTGCCGGCTCCGTCGCCCTGCGCACCGTCGGTGCAGGTGACGAGAACCGTACGAACCCCGGCGGCCGCGTATCGGGCGAGCGTGCCGCCCGTCTGACTGGCCTCGTCGTCCGGATGCGCGTGGACGACCATCAGCGTAGGCCGCCGGGTCTGCGGTGCGGTCATGACGTGGACCCTTCCGTCGGCGGCCCACCCTACCCAAGGCCGCCACCCCCGGGTCGGCCGCTGTGCCGCTCAAGACGCGTTCCCCGGCCTGCGCGTCAGGGCCCCGTCGAGGTGTCGGCGGAGTCCTGGGAGGTTCGCCCGCCCGCTTCGATACTTCCTTTGATGCCGAGTTTTCTGCGTGCTCGCTGGTAGAACGTCGTACCGCCCAGGCGCACGACATGAGCCGCCGCGGGGCATGCCGTCACAGTGATCCAATCGCCCGCGTCGAGATAGCCGAGCACCTCGCCGTCGACCTCGACCGCCAATCGCCCGGTCGTGGGGAGCAGTTCGAGCGTGACGTCCTCGTCCGCGGGCAGGGCGAGCGCCCGGTCGAACGACGAGTGCGCGCTGGCGGGAACGACCAGGATGGCTTCGACCCGGGGGGAGAGGATCGGGCCGCCCGCGGCGAAGCTGTAGGCCGTCGATCCGGTCGACGTGGAGACGACGACGGCGTCGGCGGCGTAGCGGATGAACTCCTCGCCCTGGAGCCGGATCGCGATGGCGGCCATGCCGCTGCCGGGTACCCGTACGAGGGCGATGTCGTTGAACGCACGGACCTCGCGCCCGTCCGGGAGGCGCGTTCGTACGGCCATCCGGGCCTCGGTGGTGAACTGACCGCTGTCGATCCGGTCCAGCGCCGGCTGGAGCTCGTCGACATCGATCTCCGCGAGGAAGCCCAGCCGGCCCAGGTTGACGCCGAGCACCGGAGTGGCACTTCCGGACAGCAGCCTCATGGAACGGAGCATCGTCCCGTCCCCGCCGAGACTGACGATCAGATCGGCCCGGGCGACGAGGTCCTGAGCCGGTACGGCCACGGCGCTGCAGTCGATACGGCCCACCTCGTCCGGCAGCCCCAGCACCTCGGCCTCGTTCTTGCGGGCCCACTGCACGACCGACTCGATGACCGGTCCCGGATTGCGCCGGGGATGCAGGATCAGGCCGATCGATCCGATCAGACCCATGAGGGTTCCCTTCCGTCGAGACGCCATGTCCAAGTAGTCCATCATTGCCCCGCGAGGGCAATTTCCGACCGATACGGCACGGAATGCAGTCTGGACGACTCATACGGAAGGGGTCGGCGGCGGACCGGCGCCGTCCGCGGGGAGCACGGCGCCGTCGACGTACCGCCGCGCCGGTCCCCGCCCCCGGCTCAGGCCTGGTACGGCTGCTGGGGCTGCTGCGGCTGGCCGTACTGCTGGGCGGCGTGGGCGCTCGCGGCCTGCGCCTGCAGCTGCTCCGCCTGCTCCTTGGTCGCCTTCTGCTCCGCGCCGCAGAAGGTGCACTGCGTCGCGTACTTCGACGAGATCGGGAACAGCGGCACGAAGAACAGCGTGAACTTCGTGACACGCTTCCGGAGCGTGTGCGCGGAGGGGTTGCCGCAGTGGCCACACACCAGCGTCAGTATCGCGAGCTGGTACAGGTATCCCCTGGTGCCAAAAATGATCATGCTGTTGGTCCCTCCCGGGTCGGTGCGGACGAGCTGCGGGATGCACTCGCGGAGCACAGTCTCGTGCACGTCGACGCGCTCGGCGATGGCGGGGTTGCACCATGCCGCCCGAAAATCCGACGGGAGCTCGGGCGGCCGCCGGCCCCGGGGCGGGGTCGCGGTGACGGCGAGCGGGGCGGCTGACGCTCCGTCACGGACTCGCCGGCGACGGCCGGATCGGGTTCGCCGTCCACGACGGTGGCGAGTCCCGCGCCTTCCGGCGGGCACCGCCGCGCACCGATGCCCGCCCCGCCCCTGCCCACAGAACCCGTACGCGCCCCGGAACCCGCGAGGGCGGCACGAGATCCGGTGACCGCTCTACGGCAGGCGCCAGTCCACCGGTTGGACGCCCTGCCTCTCCAACAGCTCGTTGGCCCGGCTGAACGGACGCGAGCCGAAGAAGCCGCGATCGGCCGACATCGGTGAGGGGTGCGCGGACTCGATCGCCGGCAGATCCCCGAGCAGCGGCCGCAGATTGCGGGCGTCACGCCCCCACAGGATCGACACCAGCGGCTTCTCCCGCGCGACCAGCGCCCGGATCGCCTGCTCCGTGACCTCTTCCCAGCCCTTGCCCCGGTGCGCCGCGGGCTGGCGGGGCGCCGTCGTCAGCGCCCTGTTGAGCAGCAGCACCCCCTGCTCGGTCCAGGGCGTCAGATCGCCGTTGGACGGCCTGGGCAGCCCCAGGTCGGTGTGCAGTTCCCGGAAGATGTTCTCCAGACTGCCCGGCAGTGAACGCACCTCGGGCGACACGGCGAAACTCAGCCCGATGGCCATCCCCGGCGTGGGGTAGGGATCCTGGCCGACGATCAACACGCGGACGTCGTCGAAAGGCTGCTGGAAGGCCCGTAGGACATTCGCCCCGGCCGGTAGATAGGTCCGGCCTGCCGCTATCTCGGCCCGGAGGAAGTCCCCCATGGCGGCGATACGTTCGGCCGCAGGTTCCAGAGCCTTCGCCCAGCCTGCTTCGATGAGTTCATGCAAGGGTCGTGGTGCCACGACGTGCCACTCTACTGGCACACGCCGTGACGCATTCCTACGGATTCATACGGACGAGCGCCGCGCGCGGACCCGCCTCCCGGCGCTAGTCTTCCTCCTCGCCGAGATCATCGAGCCGGTCCGGCCGATCGCCCTGAGATCGCCCGTCCGGCCGGTCAGCAGAGAGGAGGGGAGCCTGTTGCGTCCCTCCCAGGCGTCGGCCGGTGTGCTGGCGGTGGACTCGGGCGGCTCGGGGCTGCGGGCGGCGCTGGCCGTGCACGGGCATGTCGTCGGCGTTCCACTGACCTCCAAGGAGCCGGTCCGAACGGGCCCGCGCGGCATCGACGCCGGACATCTGCTGGAGCAACTGCTTCCGATGGCCCGACAGTTGATGGCCGCCACCGGGACGGAGGAACTCGGGGCCGTCGCCGTCGGAGCGGCGGGGCTCGCCACCCTCGGCGACGCACTGCGTGCCGAGCTGCCCCGCGCGCTGGAGCGCGAACTCGACGTGCGGCGCCTCGCGTTGGCCGCCGACGCGGTGACCGCGTACGTGGGCGCGCTCGGCCCCCGGCCGGGCGCGGTGATCGCCGCGGGCACCGGCATGATCGCGGTCGGCACCGATCTGGGGAGCTGGCGCAGGGCGGACGGCTGGGGCCACCTGCTCGGTGACTGCGGCGGTGGGGCGTGGATCGGCCGCGCCGGGCTCGAGGCGGCCCTGCGGGCCTTCGACGGGCGCCCCGGCGGGTCGGCGGAGCTGCTGGCGCGGGCCGAGGAGATGTTCGGGCCGGTGGCCGGGTTGCCCGGCAAGCTGTATCCGCGCACCGACCGGCCCGCCGTACTCGCCTCCTTCGCGCCCGAAGTGGCCGCGTGCGCCGCCTCCGCCATCGGCGACCCCGTCGCGCGCGACGTGCTGCGCGCCGCAGCCCGGCACCTGGCCGACTCCGCGGCCGCCGTCTGCCCGGACACCGGCGAGGACCGAGTCGCCCTCACCGGGGGCCTGTTCAAGATGGGCGACCCGCTCCTCGTACCGCTGCGCGCGGAGCTGACGGAGCGGTTGCCGCACGCCCGGCAGGTAGCGGCCGCGGGCACCCCGCTGGACGGCGCCGTACGTATCGCCGTCGACCTGGCGAGCGACCGGCTCACGCTCCCCCGCGACGAACACATGCTGTACGTGAGGGCAGAAAAGGGCACAACCTCGCCATCCATGCCCAGAAAGGGGGATTCATCCGCCCTGTCGGACAAGTGAAGTTGACTCCCGCACCGGTCGGCACAGGAGCACCTCAGCACCGGCGAGTCCAGTCACGCCGATCATTTCTGATCCACGCGTAACTCATCAGACAAAAGCGGACGGATACCGCTCACCTGCACCCTCCCCGAACAGGGGAGCCCAAGAAGCCAGTAACATGCGTCGCCATGAGCTCCCCCACTGGACCCGCGTCCGGCCTGCCAGTACGAATGCCGCGACCTCGCCAGCCCGGGCGGCACCGCCGACCCGAGCCGCTGGCGGCTCCCGAGGGCGCGCCTGCGCTCGTCCTCGCGGTGCCGGGCACCTCCAGCGCGGCCACGCGCAGCCTCGCCGAGGAGGTCGTGAGCATCGCGCGCTCCGAGCTGCCCGGCCTCGACGCCCGGATCGGGTACCTCGACGGGGACGACGCCGAGTTCCCCACGCTGCAGTCCGTGCTCACGCGTGCCGCCGAGGAGCGCACCGCCCGCTATGAGCAGGCCCGTGCCGCCGGTGCGGACGTGACCGAGCCCGACGGCCCCGTCGCCGTCGTGGTGCCCCTGCTCGCCGGCCCCGACAACGCGCTGCTGCGCCGAGTCCGCCAGGCCGTCATGGAGAGCCGGATCGCGGCCGACCTGACCGACGTTCTCGGCCCCCACCCGCTGCTCGCGGAGGCGCTGCACGTGCGTCTGTCCGAGGCGGGTCTGGCGCGCGCCGACCGTGCCCGGCTGTTCACCGTGGCGACGGCCGCCGACGGCATCATCCTCGCCTCCGTGGGCGGCGAGGAGGCCGTACAGGCGGCCGGGATCACCGGCATGCTGCTCGCCGCGCGGCTCGCCGTGCCGGTGATGGCGGCGGCGCTGGACGAGGAGGGCGCGATCGCGGCCACCGCCGAGCAGCTGCGCGGCTCGGGTTCCCAGCAGCTCGCCCTGGCTCCGTACCTGATCGGCCCGGAGATCGACGCCGGTCTGCTGGACGCGGCCGCCAAGGAGGCGGGCTGCTCCGCCGCCGAGGCGCTCGGCCCGTACCCGGCGATCGGCAAGCTCGCGCTGGCCAAGTACACTACGGCGCTGGGCATCGCCCCGCAGCAGCCGCAGGGCGCGCCGGTCCGCTGACCGCCCAGGCACCACCCGTCGCACGCCGAAGGGCCCGCTCCTGTCACAGGAGCGGGCCCTTCTCTCGTCGGCTCTCTCGTACGTCGGCGGCTCGCGGGGCGGCGGCGAGCCACCGCCGGGCGGGTCAGCCGAGGACCACGCAGGAGGCCGCCGGGACCTCCACCGAACCGCCCCGTCGCGGCACCCCCGTGTCCGGGTCGACCGCGAACCACGTCACGTCCCCCGAGCGCTCGTTGGCGGCGTACAGGAAGCGCCCCGAGGGGTCGAGGGCCAGCGCGCGCGGCCAGGTGCCGCCGCAGGGCACCGTGGCGACCAGCCGCAGCCCTTCGCCCACCGCGTCGGGCGTGAGCACGGAGACGACGTCCTGGCCGCGGGTGGCGGTCCACACGAAGCGTCCGTCGGGCGACACCACGATGCCCGAGGGGTACGCGTCACCGTCCGGGACTCCCGAGAGCACCGGCGTCTCCCCGACGGGCCGCAGAGAGCCTTCCAGGGCGCTCCAGCGGCAGACGGTGACCGTGGGCGCGAGTTCGTTGAGCACGTACGCGTGTTCGCCGCGCGGGTGGAACGCCAGGTGGCGGGGCCCGGAGCCGGGGCGCAGCGCGATCTCGCGGTGCAGCGTGAGCCGGCCGCCGTCCAGCGCGCACACCCGCACGGAGTCCGTGCCCAGGTCGACGCTGACGGCCCAGCGCCCGCTCGGGTCGGGCTGTACCTGGTGGGCGTGCGGGCTCTGCTGGCGCCGGGTGTGCGGGCCGCGGCCCTGGTGCTGGAGCACGCTGGAGGCGGCGCCTACGAGCGTGCCGTCGTCGCGCACGGGCAGGGCGGTGACGCTGCCGGAGCCGTAGTTGGCGGTCAGGACGTGTCCCGCGAACACGCTGAGGTGAGTGGGGCCGCTGCCTCCGACGGAGACCAACGGCCCGGCGGGCTTCGGCTCGTCGCCGTCCACGCGGTACGCGGCCACCGCGCCGTCGGCCGTCTCGCTGACCGCGTAGAGCATGTCGTGGGCGGGCGACAGGGCGAGGTAGGAGGGATCGGGTACGCCGTCCGCCGCGCTCAGGAGGGTCAGCGCGCCGCTGCCGCGGTCCACGGCCGCGGTGAGGACGCCGGGGCCTCCCGCCGCCGTGAACGAGCCGATGAACGCCCGGTGTTCCCGTGTGCCGCCGTCTGTCACTGCCGTTCCCCTCTCGGTCCCGCGCTGTCCGGGGCCGACGGTAGCAGTCGACGACCAGCGGTCTAGACCAAGGTCCCGCCCGTCTCCCCGAGCGCCCGTGCGCGCGCCTCCGGGTGGTGGACGTACGCGGGATGCCGTTCCACGGTCTCGTAGGTGCGGTGGAAGACAGGTGTGGCGCTGCCGGAGATGGGCGGCACGATCCACGACCAGTCCGCGCCGACCCGGCGGCCCTTGCGCTCCTCGCGGCCGAGGTGGGTCAGGAAGCGCCTGGACTCGGTGTGGTGGTCGGCGACGGTGACGCCCGCGTGGTCGAAGGAGTGCAGGACGGAGCGGTTGAGTTCGACGAGCGCGCGGTCCTTCCACAGCGAGCGGTCGGTGCGGGTGTCGAGGCCCAGGCGGTCCGCGAGGTACGGCAGGAGGTTGTAGCGGTCGGTGTCGGCGAGGTTGCGGGCGCCTATCTCGGTGCCCATGTACCAGCCGTTGAACGGGGCCGCCGGGTAGCAGACGCCGCCGATCTCCAGGCACATGTTGGCGAGCGCGGGCACGGCGTGCCAGCGCAGTCCGAGCGAGCGCCACCAGATGTACTCGGGGTGGGCGAGCTCCACTTCGAGCACCGCGTCCTGCGGCAGCGTGAACCACCGGGGTTCGTCGTCGGGCTTGCCGTCGGCGCCCTGGATCACCAGCGGCAGGACGTCGAACGGGGTTCCTGGGCCGCCGGGCCAGCCGAGTCGCCGGGCCAGCGCGGTGAGGCCCGCGTTGCGCGGGTCGCCGGTCACGCCGCCGTCCGGGCGGGCGTAGCCGGCGTACCGGATGAGCTGTTCGTTCCAGATCCGTGGCCCGGGGCGGCCCGGCCGGTCTGGCGCGAAGACGGTGATGAGCGCCCTGATCCGGCCCTCGCCCGCGGCCTCCCGCAGATGGTCCGCCGACGCCTCGGCGACATCCTCAGGCGTCCGCACGTCCCGGCGGTCGCGTACGCACAGGGAGCGCCAGTACAGGCGCCCGATGCAGCGGTTGGCGTTGCGCCAGGCCACGCGGGCGCCGAAGGCGAGTTCCTCGGTGGTGTGGCGGTACGTGCCGGTCTCCGCGATCTCGGCCCGCGCGGCGGCGATGCGCCGGGCCGGGTCGCCGAGGCGCTCCTCGGTGTGGCGGAGGGTGAGGAACTCGGCGGCGGCGCGCAGGAGTGCGTACGGCGGGGAGTCGTCGTGCGACGTCGGAGCGGCGGGACGGCCCGGCACGGGTATCAGGCGTCCTGCGAGACCCGGGACGGACAGCTCCGCCCGCCGGGGACCGATCGCGTACGGCAGTGCGGTCGGGGTCGCGCCGTGCGCCCTGCGACCTGCCGGAACACGGTCCAGCCAGCCGCCCGGCCCCTCGGCCCACGGCGTCGGGTACCGCGCGCTCCCGTCGTCGCCGAAGCGCTCTGACTGTCCGGTTCCTCGCGGGAAATCCCGCATGGTGCCACCCCCAAGCGGTTTCGCCCGCGGGCCGCTCCCGCACGGTCCGCGGGTTCCGTGCGTCTGATAGCCGCGGGGTTACCCCGCCCGGGCGGTGATCCACCCTCTACGTGGTCCGTACATCTGCCTCGCGTGTGTCAGACGCGAACGGTGCTCGAAGCACGGGGGTGCAGGAGGGGCGCGGCGAGTTCGGCGAGCGCCCGCTCGAGCCCGTGCAGGTGTGCGAGTACCGGCTCTTCCAGGGAAGGTGCGTCGGCCTGGACCGAGATCCGCCGCGGTCCGGGTGAGGTGAGTGCCTCGACGGCTCTCTCGACGCGCTCGCACGCGACGGTGAGACGGTCGTCGCAGGAGGCCACGGGGTCCGACGCGATGGCGGCAAGGCCCCGTACCTCCCGCGCGCAGGTGTTCAGCGCCGCGAGTACCTGGCGCGCCCTCCGGCCACGGGCGCGCAGGGGATTGAGCGGGTGCAGAAGGGGCGTGAGCGAGAGCCGCACCTTGTTCAGCACCGTCTCCAGCTCCGCGACGCGTGCCGCGGGGTCGGCGGTGGCGGAGCCGTTCAGCCGGGCCGCGGCCTCGGTCGTGCAGGCGTGGACGCACTGGATCGCCCGCACGATCCAGGCGTCCGTCGTGGCGTGCGTGGTGATCGGCAGCACGAGCAGCACCGCCAGCGCGGCGCCGATCGCCCCGATGCCGGTCTCCGCCAGACGCAGGACGACCAGATGCTGGTCCAGCACGCCGAACATCCCGTAGAGCAGCTCGGCCATCACCGTCACCGCGAGCATCATCCAGGTGTACGAGACCGCGGCGCTGTAGAAGATGACGAACACACACACGGCGAGCAGGGCCACGGTCGGTACGGGCGCACCGTGCAGTGGGACGACGGCCGAGGCCCCGAGGGCGATGCCGATCACCGTTCCGAGGACCCGGCGGTAGCCGCGGATCAGGGTCTCGCCGCGCGAGGTGGTGTTGACGAAGATCCACCAGGCGGCGCCGACGGCCCAGTACCAGCGCTCCTGGGACAGCAGGCTTCCCACGCCCAGGGCGAAGGCGGCGGCCACGACGGCCTGGACCGCCTGGCGGGTGGTGGGACGGGCGAGGCCCCGGCCGGCCGAAGGGGCGAGCGCCCCGGCGGGCGGCATCCGGCGCTCATAGCACCACAGTCCGAATCGGACCGCCGAGGACGCGAGGAGGGCGAGCAGTACGGCGACGTACAGCTCGGGCAGTCGCGCCGGCACGGTGTGCAGAAACTGCGCCATGAAGAAGGCCATGAACCCGAAGACGCCGAGGGCATGGCCGCGCGCGCCCCAGCGCCGGGCGTACACACCGGCGCCGACGACGGCGAGGAAGGCCGCGCCCCGCGCCGTCGGGTGGTCGTGCAGGATGGCCGCGAGAGCCAGGACCGGAAGGCCCACCACGGGCAGCAGCGCCGTCGTCGCCAGCTGTCCGCGCACCGTCGCGTCGGTGACCGTGAAGAGGGCGAGCAGCGCCGCGAGTCCTCCCGCGACCGCGCCCGCGAGGGAGGCACCGGTGACGCCGCACAGGGCCACCGCCAGGCCGATGCCGAGGACGGCCCGGACGGCGCCGCGCAGCCGCAGCCGGCCCGGGTCCGGTGCCACGAACACCCTCTTCAGCACTGTTTCCCCGCCCCTTGAGCTCAGCCTGTACGTCAGGCATGCAAAAGGCGCCGCGGGGGTCCCGCAGCGCCATCGACCTGCCCATCACAGCATCATCGGAGCTGTTGGCTCAAGTGGACTCCGGAGCACTGAGCCATTGGCACAGTCAGCGAGCGGAGAGGGGAGCCATGTGGATGCCATTGGCATCACTCCGTGTCGATCGGGTGCGGGGGCAGTTCGAAGCGCAGCAGGGCCCCGGTCAGGTGTGTGCGCAGGTCCGTCTCCATCTCGATGTGGCGGACCTCGCCGCTGTCCTCGATGACGGTCTTCACCAGTTCCCCGATGACGTCGGGGACCTCGCGCAGGGCGTCTCCGCAGAGCAGGCACTGCTCCCCCGTGCGGGCGAGCAGCCCGTCGCGGTCGCAGACGACTCCCGGGGCCACGGCCTCCGTGTCCACGGCCAGCGTCCGGATCGCGGCCAGCGACGCCGCCCACAGGGTGTCGTCGAGCCCGACCGTCGCGTGATGCTTGGTCGCGACGGCCTCGAGGATCTCGCCGACCAGCCGCTCCTGCTCCTGGTACGCGCGGTCGGTGACAAGAACCCGTACCTTGTCCCGGATGCCGGCGGCGGTCGCGGTGTCGCGGTCGACGGTGAAGCGACCGACGAGCCGGTCGTGCAGGTCACGGGGGAGGAACTCGATGAAGGCCGGTACCTGATAGGGGTGCCCGCCGACGGCCAGCAGATCGAAGCCCCCCTCCTTGAACAGGCGCTTGAGCTCGCCGATGAGCCGCCGGTAGTGCCTTTTGCTCAGCTCGTCGGCCATGTCGCGGACCCGTACCTCGTCGAGCCCCGCGGCGTGCTCGGGCCCCCGCAGCATACGGTCGCGGATCGCCTCCAGCTCCCGTACCTCGTCGAGGTGGTACTCCCAGATCTGCGCGGTGGCCTCGTCCACGACGACCGCGCAGATGCGGTGGTACTCGTCGAGCACCGCCAGCATCGGACGGACGAAGGGGGCCGCGTCCACCACGACGCGTTCGTGGGTGGCGCGCGGCAGCCACACCTCCTCGTAGACGCCGTTGCCGCTGCAGGAGAAGACGACGACGGTCCCGGGCCGCTGGGGTTCCTCGCCGAGCCTCTGCTCGATCTTCGCGATGTCGTCGCGCAGCGAGAGCCGTGCGGCGTGGTCCAGCGAGTGGTCGTCCGCGAGCGGCCTGATGCGGTCCAGCAGGCCGGCCGGCCGGGTCCGGTACGCGCCAGGGCCGGGCTGGTCCGGTTCCACCGGAAGGTAGAGGGAGACCAACGGGAGCCCGTTCCCGTCGAGCCGGAGAATTCGGTCGACCTGCTCCTGCGTGATCATCGTCGCTCCTCGCCGCTCCTCGCGCCTTGCGCCACCCCTCCAGGTAACGCGGTGGGCGCCGCACCGGCAAACGCGGCGCGGCGGACGACGGTGAGCACGAGGGGCGAACCTTCCCACCGGACTCGCGGCGGGCTGAGCCATTGGTACGGTCGACGAAGATCACCCCAGGCGGCAGGGAGGCCGGTGGATCATGGCCGTGGACGGACTCGACACCCGCATCCTGCGGCTGCTGCTGGAGCAGCCGCGTACCAGCGTGCGCGAGTACGCCCGCATGCTCGGTGTCGCCCGCGGCACACTCCAGGCCCGCCTCGACCGGCTGGAACGGGAGGGGGTGATCACCGGCACGGGCCCATCGCTGTCACCCGCGGCGCTCGGCCACCCCGTCCTCGCCTTCGTGCACATCGAGGTCACGCAGGGGCACCTCGACGAGGTCGGCGACGCGCTGGCCGCCGTACCGGAGATCATCGAGGCGTTCTCGATCACGGGCGGCGGCGATCTGCTCACCCGGGTCGTGGCGCGCGACAACGCCCACCTGGAGGACGTGATCCAAGCGCTCATCAGCATGCCCGGCGTCGTCCGCACCCGCACCGAGGTGGCACTGCGCGAACGCGTTCCGCACCGGGTGCTGCCCCTGGTGGAGTCGATCGGGCGAGCAACCAGAAGCTGACCGGTGACACAGGGGTGATCGACCGCGCTCGGCCCCGCTTGGCATCCTGGACCCCATGAGCACTCTCGGCCGCACTTCGGTCATTTTCGATCTCGACGGCACACTCGTGGACAGCGAGCCGAACTATTTCGAAGCCAGCCGCCAGACGCTCGCCGAGCAGGGCATCGCCGACTTCACCTGGGCCGAGCACGAGCGGTACGTCGGCATCAGCACCCGGGATACGGTGGCGCTCTGGAAGGAACGCTTCGACTTGCGGCCCCCGCTCGACGCCCTGCTCACCGACATGAACCGCCGCTATCTGGAGCTGGCCCGCTCCGCCACTCACGTGTACCCGCAGATGCGGAAGTTCGTGGAACTGCTGGCCGCCGAGGGCGCCTCGATGGCCGTGGCCTCGGGTTCCTCACCCGCCGCCATCGAGGCGATCCTGACGGGCACCGGCCTGGCCGCCCACCTGACGACCGTCGTCTCGGCCGACGAGGTCGCACACGGCAAGCCCGCCCCGGACGTCTTCCTCGAAGCGGCGCGCCGCCTGGGGGCCGACCCGGCGGACTGCGTGGTCCTGGAGGACGCCGCTCCGGGCGCCGCCGCCGCGCACGCGGCCGGGATGCGCTGCATCGCCGTCCCGTACGTCGCCGCGCAGGCCGACGACCCGGCGTTCGCCACGGCGGGGCTGCTGCTGCGCGGCGGTCAGGGCGAGTTCACCGCGCAGGCCGCGTACGACTGGCTCGCGCGCTCCGCCTCGGCTCCCTGAGCCGCGGGCCGCCTCCCCTTGTCTTCCTGAACCGCGGCCACGCCTCGACAACTTGCCGTGTCCGGCGTCGGCTCAGGAGACGGGCGGCGCGATCTTGCCCCGGCGGTGGCCGCGCATCGCGTGCGCGCCTCCCTCAGGCGGCCTCCCTCGCCCCCGCCGCACCGGTCCCCCGCCCGCCCTCGTCACGGTGGATCGGTGTACCGGAGCCGGTGAGAGGAGCACCTGTCCCGCCCTCCCGCGCCGCGACGATCTCCGCCGCGATGGACAGCGCGGTCTCCTCGGGCGTACGGGCCCCGAGGTCGAGCCCGATCGGGGATCTCAGACGGGCCAACTCCCGCTCGCCCAGGCCGACTTCACGCAGCCGACGCGTACGGTCCTCGTGGGTGCGGCGCGACCCCATGGCGCCGACGAACGCCACCGGCATCCGCAGGGCCGCCTCCAGCAGCGGTACATCGAACTTGGCGTCGTGGGTGAGCACACACAGGACCGTGCGGTCGTCGGTCACGGTGCGCCGGAGGTATCGGTGCGGCCAGTCGACCACGATGTCGTCCGCGTCGGGGAAGCGGACCCGGGTGGCGAAGACCGGGCGGGCGTCGCACACGGTCACGTGATAGCCGAGGAACTTGCCCACCCGTACCAGCGCCGTCGCGAAGTCCACGGCGCCGAAGACGATCATTCGGGGCGGCGGCACGCTCGACTCGACGAGCAGGGTCACGCCGCCCGGGCAGCGCGCGCCGTCCTCCGACAGTTCGAGGGTGCCGGTGCGGCCCACCGCCAGCAGGGCACGTGCCTCGGCCACCGCCGTACGGTCCAGCTCCGGACGACCGCCGAGGCTCCCCTCGTGGGAGACGCCCGGGCCTCCCGCGTACGGCGTGGACGGCCCGCAGGAGCCGGACGAGCCGTCGGGGCGGACGAGCAGCACCCTCCCCAGCAGCTCCACCGGCCCCCTGGCCACCCGGGCGACGGCCGCCGCCTCACCCCGGGACGCGGCCACCAGCGCCGCCGCGTACACCGGCCGCTCAGGCGCGTCCGCGCGCACCGGGGTGACCAGGACCTCGATGACCCCGCCGCAGGTCAGCCCGACCGCGAAGGCGTCCTCGTCGCTGTAGCCGAACCGTTCCAGCACCGTCCGGCCGTCCTGGAGCGCCTGGACGCACAGGTCGTACACGGCGCCTTCCACACAGCCGCCGGAGACCGAGCCGACGGCCGTGCCGCCGCTGTCGACCGCGAGGGCGGCGCCGGGGCCTCGCGGGGCGCTGCCACCGACGCTCACGACGGTGGCGACGGCGAAGTCCCGGCCCTCCTCGGCCCACCGGTTCAGCTCGTCGGCGATGTCAAGCATCCCGGTCCCCTCCCGCGCCGGCCAGCAGCACCCGGTCCGGGCGGATCGGCAGATTCCGGTGGCGAACACCGGTCGCGTGCCAGACCGCGTTGGCGATCGCCGCCGCCGCTCCGACGACCCCGATCTCGCCGATGCCCTTGATGCCGACCGGGTCCCCGGGGTCGGGGTCGTCCACCCAGTCCGCCTCGATGTCGGGTACGTCGGCGTGCGCGGAGAAGTGGTATCCGGCGAGGTCGGCGCCGACATGGCCGCCGCCGGCCCGGTCCCGGTGAGCCTCCTCGTGCAGGGCCATGGACAGGCCCCAGATCATGCCTCCGACGAACTGCCCGCGCGCGGTCAGCGGGTTGACGATCCGGCCGGCGGCGAAGATGCCGAGCATCCGCCGCACCCGCACCTCCCCACTGGTGACATCGACGGCGACCTCGGCGAACTGCGCCCCGAAGGAGTGCCGTTCCTTCTGCTCCAGCGCGCCGACCGCCTGCGAGGTGTCCGAGCGCGCCGTGATCCCCTCCGGCGGAATGCCGCCGCCCAGGGCCAGCCGCTCGCGCAACTCGTCCGCCGCGACCCTGATCGCCCAGGCCCAGGAGCGGGTGCCCATCGAGCCGCCGGCGATCATCGCGAAGCCGAAGTCGCTGTCCGCGATCCGCATCCGGATGCGCTCCGGCGCCACCTCCAGCGCGTCCGCGGCGATCAGGGTGAGCGCGGTCCTGGCCCCGGTCCCGATGTCGGACGCGGTGATGCGTACGGTGAAGGTGCCGTCCGGCTCGGCCGTCACGGCCGCCGTGGACGGGGCGGACAGCACGGGGAACGTGGACGCGGCCGTGCCGGTCCCGAGCAGCCAGCGGCCCTCGCGGCGGACGCCGGGACGCGGGTCACGGTCCGCCCAGCCGAACCGACGGGCCCCCTCCTCGAAGCACGCGAGCAGGTTGCGGCCGCTGAACGGCAGCCCGGAGACGGGGCCGACGGCCGGTTCGTTGCGGGCGCGCAGCGCGATCGGGTCGAGTCCGCACTTCTCGGCGAGTTCGTCGAGCGCGGACTCCAGCGCGAACGAGCCCGGCGCCTCGCCCGGCGCCCGCATCCAGCTCGGGGTCGGCACGTCGAGCCGTACGACACGGCTCTGCGAGTAGTGCGCGTCGGAGTCGTACATCGCACGTCCGAACTCGGAGCACCGCTCGACGAACTCGTGGACGGTCGAGGTGAGGCTCTCGGCCCGGTGGTCGAACGCGCGCAGCCGGCCGTCCTCGTCGGCGCCGAGCCTGACCCGCTGGGCCGTGGGGCTGCGGTAGCCGACCAGCGAGAACATCTGACGGCGGGTCAGTACGACGCGGACGGGACGCTGCAGGACGGTCGCGGCCATCGCGGCGGCGACCGAGTGCGGGCGGGTGCCCTTGGAACCGAAGCCGCCGCCGACGTGTTCCGAACGCACCCGCACCGACTGGGGGTCGAGCGAGAACAGCTTCGCGAGTTCGTCCGCCACGAACCTGCTGCCCTGGTTGGAGTCGACGACCTCGAGCCGGCCGCCGTCCCAGCGCGCGATCGCCGCGTGCGGCTCCATGGGACTGTGGTGCTCCTCCGGAGTGCTGTACTCGGCGTCCACGACGACGGCGGACGCGGCGAGTTCGGCCTCCAGGTCACCCTTCTGCGCGGCGGGGGCGCTCTCCGGCGCGTACACCCCGGGCAGCCCGGCGGTGAACACGACGTCGTGCGGCTCCTTGTCGTACACGACGACAAGGGACTCGGCGGCCTCCCTGGCCTGTTCGGGCGTCTCGGCGACGACCAGAGCAACCGGCCAGCCCACGAACGGGACCCGGTCGTGCTGGAAGATCTGGGCGATCGGGTCGGGCACCCCGAAGGCGTTCGTGTAGTCGCCGTTGAGACGCGGTGCGTTCTCGTGGTGCAGGACGGCGACGACGCCCGGCATCGCGAGGACGGGCGCGGACTCCACCGCGCGGATCCGGCCACGGGCAATGGTGGACAACACCAGCCAGCCGTGGGCGAGTTCGGGATACGGGACCTCGCCCGCGTAGCGCGCCGCCCCGGTGACCTTGGCCACGCCCTCGACGCGGGTGTGCGCGGCGCCGACGGCCCCGAACGTCGCGGTCGCCGCCGTCGTCGCGGTCGTGGTCGCGGTCGTACCGGTCATCGGGCCGCCTCCTCGGTGAGTTCGGTCAGCATCGCCACGACGAGATTGCGCATCAGAGGCACCTTGTATCCGTTGTGGGGCAGCGTCCGGGCGGCCGCGAGCTCGGCGTCCGCGGCGGCGGCGAAGGCCTCGGCGCTCGCCGGTCCGCCGGTCAGCGCCCGCTCGGCCGCCCGGGCCCGCCACGGCCGGGAGGCCACCGCCCCGAAGGCGAGGCGCACTTCGCGTACGACACCGTCATGGACGTCGAGGGCGGCGGCGATCGAGCCGATCGCGAACGCGTACGAGGCGCGCTCGCGCACCTTGCGGTAGCGGGATCGGGCGGCGACCTGGGCGGCCGGCAGGGTGACGCCGGTGATCAGCGCGCCGGGCGGCAGGGCGGTCTCCAGGTGCGGGGTGTCACCCACCGGCAGATAGAACTCCGCGAGCGGCAACTCCCCCGGCCCGTCCGCCGTTTCGTACGAGACGACGGCGTCGAAGGCGGTGAGGGCCACGGCCATGTCCGAGGGGTGCGTGGCCACGCAGTGCGTGGAGGCGCCGAGGATGGCGTGGTTGTGGTGCTCGCCCTCGACGGCCGGGCAACCGCTGCCGGGGACCCGCTTGTTGCAGGGCTTCGCCAGGTCGGTGAAGTAGCCGCAGCGGGTGCGCTGGAGCAGGTTTCCGCCGACCGTGGCCATGTTGCGCAGCTGACCGGAGGCCCCGGCCAGCACGGCCTGGGTCAACGCCGGGTAGTGGCGCCGCACGTCGGGATGGGCGGCGAGGTCGCTGTTGGTCACGGTCGCGCCGATCCGTAGCCCGCCGCTCTTTGTGAACTGGATCCGGTCGAGGGGGAGTTCACGCACGTCGACGAGCCGGGCGGGCCGCTCCACCCCGCTCTTCATCAGGTCGACGAGATTGGTACCACCGCCGAGATAGCGTGCGTCGGGGTCGGCGCCCAGCAGAGCGACCGCGCCGGTGACGTCGAAGGCGCGCTCGTAGTCGAACTCCCTCATGCCGCCGTCTCCTTGGTCTCGGACGACCGCGTATCGGACGACTGAGCCGCCCGCGCGACGGCCTGGACGATCGACACATACGCGCCGCACCGGCACAGGTTGCCGCTCATCCGCTCACGGATCTCCTCGGGCGTGAGCTGCACAACCCCCGCTTCGGGCCGCACGTCGGCGGTCACGGCGCTCGGCCAGCCCGCCGCGTGCTCCTCGATCACCGCGAGGGCCGAACAGATCTGGCCGGGCGTGCAGTAGCCGCACTGGTAGCCGTCGAGGTCGAGGAAGGCCTGTTGCACGGGATGCAGCCGCTCACCGTCCGCCACCCCTTCGATGGTGGTGATCTCGCGTCCCTCGGCGGCGACGGCGAGTTGCAGACAGGAGACGGCCCGGCGTCCGTCGAGCAGCACCGTGCAGGCGCCGCACTGGCCCTGATCACAGCCTTTCTTGGTACCGGTGAGATCGAGACGCTCACGCAGCGCGTCGAGCAGGGTGGTGCGATGGTCGACGGGCAGCGTGTACTTCTCGCCGTTGACGTGCAGAGTGATGGCGCTGGACGTCGAGGTCGTACCGCCGGACGTCGTGGGGGCCATGATCAGCCTTCTTTCGCCTGTCTGAGGAGGAAAGGAAGTCGCGAGAGGGCCGGGAAAAGGGAACACCGATGGTCCACACTGGCCGGATCCGGCGGTATGGTGAACCTAAGCGGACAACTGTCCGTTAATTCTGAACCTATCGGACAGCTGTCCGGTTAGCAAGGCGCCGCCGGGCAGGGCGGAGGACGAAGGAGGCCCGAGTGCAGCAGAAGAAGGCCACCCCGCTGCGCTCGGACGCGCAACGCAATCGCGAGCGCATCCTCGATGTGGCCCTCGCCGAGCTGACACGGTCGGCGGACACCCCGCTCAGCGCGATCGCCAAGAAGGCGGGGGTCGGGCAAGGGACGTTCTATCGCAACTTCCCCAATCGCGAGGCACTCCTCCTGGAGATCTACCGCCACGAGGTGCAGCAGGTCGCCGACGCCGCGGCCCAGCTGCTCGAAACGCGTGCGCCGGACCGGGCCCTGCGGGAGTGGATGGACCGCCTGGCCCAGTTCGCCATGACCAAGGTCGGCCTGGCCGAGGCCCTGCGCGCCACCACCCTCGCGCACGGCACCCTGACCCGGCTGGGACACGGCGCGATGTCCTCGGCCACCGCGCTGCTCCTGGCGGCGAACGACAAGGCGGGCACCATCCGCCCCGGAGTGACGCCCGAGGACTTCTTCCTCTTCATCGCCGGTCTCTGGCAGATCGACGCGGACGGCGACTGGCAGCCGCGCGCCACCCGCCTTCTGGACCTCGTGATGGACGGTCTACGGGTGGGCGCGCCGGGTTCCGCGCCGCCGGAGTGAACCGGTCCGCGGCCGGCGGGCAGCCGCTCGTCCCTGCCCAGCAGCTTCCCTGCGCGCACGACGAAGCCGTCCGCCTGTTCTCCCCCGTGGCGGACGGCTCGTGTCGCGGTGTTCAGAGATCGGGTTCGGTGTCGGCGACGTAAGTGTCCTGGGCCGCTGGACGACACCCGCCGGGGCGGGCGACGGGATTCGAACCCGCGTCTCTCTCTTGACAGGAGAAGTAGCCGAAACCTTCGCACCTGAACGAGTTCACCGTAGTGGTGGACGCCGTCGCGGTCACCTGGTTTCCGGCGCGCGGCAGACGCGTACCGGGGCGTTGTCAGTGGTGGCGTGCAGGATGGCGGGTATGACAACACCAGCCGCAGTGATCGTGGATGCCGCCGCCTACGCGCAGGCGGTCGAGGACGCCGTGAAGGCCTCGGCCGCCTACTACGCGGGCGGCACGTCAGTACTGGACGACGACACCTACGACCGGCTCGTGCGGGGCATCGCGGCGTGGGAGTCCGCTCATCCCGACGAGGTGCTGCCCGACTCACCGACCGGGAAGGTCGCCGGTGGCGCCGCGGAGGGCGATGTCCCGCACACGGTACCCATGCTGAGCCTGGACAACGTGTTCTCGCCGGAGGAGTTCACCGCCTGGACCGCGTCGCTGGCCCGGCGGATCGGCCATGACGTCACACGGTTCGGTGTCGAGCCGAAGCTCGACGGGCTCGCGATCGCCGCCCGGTACACCCATGGTCGCCTCACCCGGCTGATCACCCGTGGCGACGGGACGGCCGGGGAGGACGTCTCGCACGCCATCGGCACCGTCGAAGGCCTCCCGGCCGAACTCGCCGAGCCGGTCACGGTGGAGGTGCGGGGCGAAGTCCTGATGACCACCGCCCAGTTCGAGCACGCCAACGAGGTGCGCACCGCGCACGGCGGGCAGCCGTTCGCGAACCCGCGCAACGCCGCGGCGGGCACCCTGCGCGCCAAGGACCGCGCCTACACCGTGCCGATGACCTTCTTCGGCTACGCCCTGCTGCCGCTGCCCGGCACCGAGGAGACCCTCGCGGCGCGGCTGGGTGAGGGCGCGCACAGCGAGCTGATGGCACGGTGCGGCGAGCTCGGCGTGAACACCACCGCCGCCACCGCCGTGCCCGGGACCACGGCGGAGACCGCGGAGCAGGTCCTGGCCCGGGTGAAGGAGATCGCCGCGCTGCGGGCGGAGTTGCCGTTCGGGATCGACGGGATCGTCATCAAGGCCGACCTCGCCGCCGATCAGGAGGCCGCCGGATCCGGTTCGCGCGCACCGCGCTGGGCGATCGCCTACAAGCTGCCGGCCGTGGAGAAGATCACCCGGCTGCTGGAGGTGGAGTGGAACGTGGGCCGCACCGGCATCATCGCTCCGCGCGCGGTCCTCGAACCGGTCGAGATCGACGGCTCCACCATCACCTACGCCACCCTCCACAACCCTGCCGACATCACCCGCCGCGACCTGCGTCTGGGCGACCATGTGATGGTCCACCGCGCCGGGGACGTGATTCCCCGCGTCGAGGCCCCGGTCGCCCATCTGCGCACCGGCGAGGAGCGGCCGATCGTCTTCCCCGAGGTGTGCCCGCGGTGCGGCTCCGCCATCGACACCAGCGAGCAGCGCTGGCGCTGCGAGAACGGCCGCAACTGCCACCTGGTCGCCGCCCTCTCGTACGCCGCCGGCCGCGACCAGCTCGACATCGAGGGCCTGGGCCACACCCGTGTCGTCCAGCTCGTCGAGGCCGGCCTGGTCGCCGATCTCGCCGACGTGTTCGCCCTCACCCGCGACGAGCTCCTCGGCCTCGAACGAATGGGTGGGACCAGCACCGACAATCTCCTCGCGGCGATCGGCGCGGCCAAGGGGCAGCCGTTGTCGCGGGTGCTGTGCGCGCTCGGCGTCCGCGGTACGGGCCGCTCCATGTCCCGTCGTATCGCGCGGTACTTCGCCACCATGGACCACATACGTGCCGCCGACGCCGAAGCGATGCAGCGGGTCGAGGGCATCGGCACGGAGAAGGCTCCGTCCATCGTGGCCGAACTCGCCGAACTCGCCCCGCTCATCGACAAGCTCGCCGCGGCAGGGGTCAACATGACCGAGCCCGGCGCCACTGCGCCCGTCATCACCGACGACACCGACACCGACGCCGGCATCGAGGGCGCGGAGCGAGCGGGCGGGCCGCTGACCGGGATGGCGGTCGTCGTCACCGGGGCCATGACCGGCCCGCTGGAGAAGCTCAGCCGCAACGAGATGAACGAACTCATCGAGCGCGCCGGCGGCCGCTCCTCCTCCAGCGTCTCCAAGAAGACCACGCTGGTCGTCGCCGGCGAAGGCGCCGGATCCAAGCGCGCCAAGGCCGAGGACCTCGGCATCCGGCTGGTCACCCCCGACGAGTTCGCGACGCTGGTCGCCGACTACGTCGACCGGCCCTTGACGGTCGACGCCGACGTGACGTGACGCGGCAGCGTGCGGCCGCCGTCGAGGGCGACCGCACGCCGGGTCCTATGCGCCGCTCGCGTCGAGCATGTCCTCGCGCTCGACGATCTTCACGCGTTCCCGGCCCTGCGGTTCGCCCAGCGCCTTCTCCGCGGCGTCCAGGCGGTACCAGCCCTCCCAGGTGGTGAAGCGGACGTCCCGCTCACCGAGGAACGCGTCCACGGCCTCCGGGTCGGGCGAGCCGGGCGTGTGCAGACGTCCGTTCGCGTGGTCGTCGAGCAGGCCGGCGACGGTCTCGTTGGCGTCGCCCTTGGTGTGGCCGATCAGACCCACGGGGCCGCGTCGGATCCAGCCGGTGACGTACGTCGACTGCAGGTGCTCGCCGGTCTCCTCGATCACGCGGCCGCCCTGGTCCGGGACCGTGCCGGAATCGGCGTCCCAGGGGAGCTTGGGCAGTTCGTCGGACAGGTAGCCCACGGCGCGGTAGACCGCACCGAGGTCCCAGTCCTTGAACTCGCCGGTTCCCTTGACGTTGCCGGTGCCGTCGAGGGCGGTGCGCTCGGTGCGCAGGCCGACGACCTGGCCGTTCTCGCCGAGGATCTCGGTCGGGGACTCGAAGAAGTGCAGGAACAGCTTGTGCGGGCGCTCACCGATGTCGCGGATGGCCCAGTTCTCCAGGGTCTTGGCGACCATGTCGGCCTGCTTGTTGCCGCGCCGGGTCGCGATCGAGCCCTCGTCGTAGTCGATGTCCTCGGGGTCGACGATGACCTCGATGTTCGGGGAGTGGTCCAGCTCCCGCAGCTCCATCGGGCTGAACTTCGCCTGCGCCGGACCGCGGCGGCCGAAGACGTGGACCTCCAGGGCCTTGTTGGCCTTGAGGCCGTCGTAGACGTTCTGCGGGATCTCGGTCGGCAGCAGTTCGTCGGCGGTCTTGGCGAGGATGCGGGCGACGTCGAGCGCGACGTTGCCGACGCCGAGGACGGCGACCTTTTCCGCTTCGAGCGGCCAGGTCCGCGCCACGTCCGGGTGGCCGTCGTACCAGGAGACGAAGTCCGCGGCGCCGTACGAGCCGTCGAGGCCGATGCCGGGTATGTCGAGGGCCCGGTCGGCCGTCGCCCCCGTGGAGAAGATCACGGCGTCGTAGAAGGTGCGCAGGTCGTCGAGGTTGATGTCCCCCGGGTAGTCGACATTGCCGAAGAGACGTATCTGAGGCTTGTCGAGCACCTGGTGCAGGGCCGTGATGATGCCCTTGATCCGCGGGTGGTCGGGGGCCACGCCGTAGCGGATCAGACCGAAGGGGGCCGGCATCCGTTCGAAGAGGTCGATGGACACACCGGGCTCGACCGCAACTGCGGACTTCAGCAGCGCGTCGGCAGCGTAGATCCCGGCGGGGCCGGCTCCGACAATGGCTACCCGCAGAGGGCGAGGCATGATCAGGTTCCCTTCGAACGGTGGCAGGGTGGTTCGTCGGGAAGCCTAAACTAAGGCAAACCTTAGTCAGTAGTCGGGCTGGATCTATGACCCCATAAACCGATCTTATGACTTGCCACCGGGGAGCACAGGCCTCGGAATCGGGGGCAAAATGGGATATGTGGGTGTCCGGCGTGTGTCAGTGGACCGCCTCGTGGAGCAGCCGTCGGGCCGCGGACTGGTGGCAATCCCACTCGCGCTGATCGTAGTGATCACTGTGGTGGACCTCCACTCCCCGACCGATGTCCACCTGGGTCCGTTGCTGGTCATCGCCCCGGCCCTCACCGCCTCCCTGGCCGGGCCACGGCTGACCGCGGCGGTCGGGGTGCTGGCCGTGGCCGCCCAGGTCTTCATCGCGGTGTTCCACGGCGGGCTGACCACCGCCAACCACGTCGCGCAGATCATCGCCCTGACCGTGCTCTCGGCGCTGGTGGTCTTCGTCTGCCATGTACGCGAGCGGCGTGCCCGAGAACTGAGCCGGGCGCGGTCGGTGGCCGAGACGGCGCAGCGGGTCCTGCTTCGACCGCCGCCCCGCCGGATCGGGCCCCTGCGCGTGGCCTGGCTGTATCTGGCCGCCGAGGACGAGACGCAGATCGGCGGCGACCTGTTCGCGGTCGCCCGCGCCGCCCAGTCCTCCACGCGGGTGATCATCGGGGACGTACGCGGCAAGGGTCTGGCCTCCATCGGCGAGGCCTCGGTGGTGCTGGGATCGTTCCGTGAGGGCGCTCCCCGGTACGCCACCCTGCCCGAGCTCACGGCGGCACTGGAGGTCAGCGTGTGCCGCGACCTGGAGGACGTGGCCGACACCGAGCAGGACCCGGGGGAGCACTTCACCACCGCGCTCGTGCTCGACATCCCCGACGAGGGGCCGGAGGCCTGGATGATCAACTGCGGTCATCCACCGCCTCTCCTGCTGCGCGACCGCGAGGTCACGGTCCTGTACGCGCGCCACCCCGTCCCCCCGCTGGGCATGTGCGAGCTGCCCGCCGCGAGCCACCGTCCCGACCCGTTCACCTTCGAAACCGGCGACATCCTCCTGCTCTACACCGACGGCGTCATCGAAGCCCGCTCACCGTCTGGCGCCTTCTACCCGCTCGCCGAGAGGGTTGCCTCCTTTCCCGCCGCCAGCCCCGACGCCCTGCTGCGGCACATCCACGACGACCTCCTCGCGCACGTCGGCGACCACCCCGGCGACGACGCCGCCCTCCTGATCATCGAACGCACCGCCTCCCATCACCCGCATCGACCGCACTTCACCACCCGCCCCGTCGACGGCCACCACCGGCTCCACGCCGGCGGATCGCCCCCGTCGACGGAACGCTGACCTCACTCCCGGGCCATGTCCGACTCCGCCGCGCTCGCCGCGGAATCGGCGTCGTCGACGAGCTTCCGCAGGTGACCGAGGTCCGCGGAGGATGTGGGCGCGGGCTGCCGAGTGGTCTTGCCCTGCGCGGTCCCCGTGCTGTGCGTGCCCTGCGTGCTCTGCGCACTCTGCGCGTTCCCGCCGTGGCCACATCCGGCCAGGAACAGCAGGGCGGCCAGTACCGCCGGTACGGTGTGGCGCGCGCGCATCAGTTCGTACGACCGTTGTCGTGGGCGCCGCACCACTTCTCGACGTCGGCCAGGTCCTTCTGGCGGGTCTCCAGGGTGGGGACCAGGGAACGCCGGAAGGTGAGCCGGTCGTTCAGGTAGGTCTCGATCTGGGTGTGGCCCGCGGACTTGGCGTTCGCCACCCGCTGCTCGAGGCGGGCGATGGAACCACGCCGGGAAGCGTCCGCGCGCAGCCGGGTGAGGATCCGGTCGATCCGCCGGTCGATCTTCGGCGCGCGCTTGCAGAGCGCCGCCGCGCCGTCGCCCGTCGGGGTGGCGGACGGCGCGGGAGTCGCGGCGTCGGCCGTGGCCGCGCCGGCGGCGCCGAACAGCGACCCGGCGGCGACCAACGAGACGACCGAGATCACGGTCTTCCTGGTGCTTGGCATGACGAACTCCTCCGCGTTCACGGGCGACTGCCCTCTCGCCGGGAAAGCTAGGAGCCGTCTTTGTGGAATTCTTGTGGCCGGTCGGCGGTCGTGATCATCCAGTTGCGCGGGAGCGGAAGCGTGGCCCCCGCGTCCGCGACGCCTGCGCTCAGCGGCAGGGTGACCTCGACGCGGGTGCCCGGACCCGTGGGCCGGTCCAGTACCCGGATCCCGCCCCGGTGCAGGGCGATCTGCTGGGCGACCAGGGTCAGTCCGAGGCCGGAGCCGGGGCTGTCCGGTCGGCGGCGGAAGCGTTCGAAGACCTCGGTGCGCAGCGCGGGCGGGATGCCCGGGCCCCGGTCGTCGACGACGAGGAGCGCGTCGGCGCCGCTCGCGCGCAAGGTCACCTCGACCTGCGGGGGCTGCCCGTCCGTGTGTCCGTGGACCAGGGCGTTGACGAGCAGGTTGTCCACCAGGCTCCGCAGTCCCGCCTCCCAGCCGTGCACACGCAGCCCCGGTGCGCAGTGGCCGGCCACCCGTGCGTGCGGATGGCGTCGCCGCTGTTCCTCCGTGCTCGCTTCGACGAGGTCGGCGAGGTCGACCGGGCCGAAGGCGTCCGCCTCGACGAGGTCTGCGCGGCCGAGGTCGCGCAGCATGACGAGGACCCCGAGGAGGCGTGCGTGTTCGCGGCTCAGGTCGTGCAGCACTTCGTCGCGGTCGGGTCCGGCGAGTTGCGGATGCTCGGTGAGGATCTCCAGGTTGGTCTGCATGCTCATCAGCGGGGTGCGCAGTTCGTGCGAGGCCGCCGAGGCGAAGGAGCGGGCGGTGGCCAGTGCCTCGGCGGTCCTGGCCGCCTGCTCGTCGTAGCGGGCCAGGACGGTCTGCAGGGTGTGTGCGAGGTCGTCGACCTCGGCGATCCGTGTCGGGGTGTGGTCCAGGCGGGTGGAACTGGAACGGGGGTCGAGGCCGCTCGCCCGGCGTTGCAGACGGCGCAGCGGTGTGCTCGCCCGGGTGGCGACGGCCCAGGCGAGCAGCCCGGACAGCGGTGCGGCGAGCAGGGCGACGGTCACCGCGCGCCGTCGGACCAGGCGCACCTGGGTGTCGGCGGCGGTGTCGGACGCGAACAGCCACAGGGTGCCGCGCACACCCGGGTGCGACCCGGTCACCCGGGTCGACAGGATCCGCCAGCTCCTGCCGTCGGCACGGAGGGTGACCGGGACGGGAGCCCTGGCGGGCAGCGCCACGTCGGCCGACGGTTGCGGGCCGCCCGTGAAGGACCCCTCGGGGCCGATCAGCCGTACGCCCACGTCCAGGGCCGAGGTGAAAAGCCGACGTTCGCGGGCCTGCTCCACCGCCGCCGACCGGTCGGCGGCGCTCGCGCGCAGCAGCCCCCGGGCGTCCTTGGCGACGGCCACCGCGCGCTCACGCAGATGCGTGTCCTGCTGGTCGTGCAGATCCGCGGCGACCAGCCGCAGCAGCAGCCAGCCGGTGGCCAGAACCAGTACGGGCACGGTGGCGCCGACGGCCAGGGCGATCCGCGTGGACAGTCTCACGGCCGCTCCCCCGGGTCGTCGTCGCGCAGGACGAAGCCCACGCCTCGTACGGTGTGGATGATCCGGGAGCGCCCCGACGTCTCCAGTTTGCGGCGCAGATAGCTGACGAAGGTGTCCACCGCGTCGGTGCGCACCTCGAAGTCGTAGCCCCATACGCGATCGAGGAGCTGGTCCCGGCTGAGCACGATGCCTGCGTTGCGGGCGAGGAAGTGGAGCAGCTCGAACTCGCGTCGGGTCAGTTCCACCGGCCGCCCGTCGAGGCTCACCCCCCGGGCGGCGGGATCCAGGAGCAGCCCGCCGACCCGTACGGTGCCGCTGTCCCGTGGCGGCCTGCGCCGCAGCAGTGCCTCCAGGCGCAGGACCAGTTCCTGCAGGGCGAAGGGCTTGACGAGGTAGTCGTCCCCGCCCGCCTGCAGGCCCGCGATCCGGTCGGCGGTCTCGTCGAGTGCGGAGAGCATCAGCACGGGTACGTCGTTGTCCTCGTCCCGCAGTGTCCTGCACACCTCGATGCCGCTGAGGTCGGGCATCGAGATGTCCAGCACGATCACGTCCGGCGGTGTCCGCCGGGCCACCGCCAGGGCCGGCCGGCCCCCGTCGGCCAGGTCCACGGCGAATCCGCCGAGCCTCAGTCCGCGCTCCAGCGAGCGGCGGATCGCCGCGTCGTCGTCCACGACCAGGACACGGCCGCGCTGCCCACTCATCACCACTGCCCCTCCCCGGCGCACCGCCGGGGCTCGCCGCCGCCCATGGTGCATCAGCCGCGACGGTCCCGGCCCCGAGGGGTGGGCCCAGGGTTCGGTGAATCGCCCGGGCCGGGACCGATCGGCGCCTGCCCTCGCGGAGCGTGGCGGTTGCGCGGGGCCTGACCCGGCGGTTGCATACAACGTGTGTCGATGGGTGTGGACGCGAGCGGGCAGGTCGGCCACGGGAAACGGTGGGCGGCCAGGGCCGCGCTGGTCGCGGCCGCGCTGGCGGTCCTGCTGCCACTCGGTTACGGAGGCGTGGACGGCATACTGCTGCTCCTGGCCGCGCTCCTCGGCGTGGCTGTCACGGCGGCGGCGCTGTGGTGGGCGCTGACCCGGCGCGGCCCGCTCCGCTGGGTGGCGGCCGTGCTGGCGGCCCTCGCGCCCGGCGCGGTGCTCACCCTGTTCGGCGTGGCAGGCTTGCTCTGGGCCATCCCCGTGTCCCTGGCGCTGTGGACCGTGGCCGTCTGGAGCGGCCGGTACGCCCTTCGGAGCGACCGGACACGCCCCCCGCGCCCGAAGGAACGCAGGGCATCACCGCCGCGGCGCCCCTTCCTCCTCATGAACCCGCACTCCGGCGGCGGCAAGGTGGCGAAGTTCGGGCTGCGGGAGAAGGCGGAGCGGCTCGGCGCGCAGGTCGTGCTCCTCGACCCGGATAAGCATCAGGACGTCACCGCGCTGGCCCGGGCCGCCGTCGCGGACGGCGCGGATCTGCTCGGCGTCGCCGGAGGTGACGGCACCCAGGCGCTGGTCGCGGCCGTCGCCGCCGAACACGGTCTGCCGTTCCTGGTGGTCTGCGCCGGCACCCGCAATCACTTCGCCATGGACCTCGGCCTCGACCGCGACGACCCGGCGACCTGCCTGGACGCCCTGACCGACGGCGTCGAACTCCGCGTGGACCTCGGCTTCGCCGGCGGTCACCCGTTCGTCAACAACGCCTCCTTCGGCGCGTACGCGGCGGTCGTGCAGAGCCCCGCGTACCGTGACGACAAGATCGGCACCATCCTGGACCTCCTGCCCGACCTGCTCACCCGCCAGCGCGGGCCGCGACTGACCGCCCGCGCCGCGGACACCACGCTCGACGCCCCGCAGGCCGTGCTGGTGAGCAACAACCCCTACCGCACCAACGATCCGGCCGGTCTCGGCCGCCGCGAACGCCTCGACTCCGGGCTGCTCGGCGTCCTCGGCATCACGGTGGACAGCGCGGCCGAGGCCGCCGCGCTCGTACTGGACCCCGCGCCGAACGGACTCGCGGTCCTGACCACCCGCGAGGTGGTCATCGACGCCGACCGCGCGGAGATCGAGGCCGGCATCGACGGCGAGGCCCTGGTCCTGCCCGCCCCGGTCCACTGCCGCGTCGAACCCGGCGCTCTGCGCGTCCGCGTCCCCAAGGAACGGCCCGGTGTACCCGAGGCCCAACCCCCCTTGGACTGGCGCCGGTTGCGGACGCTCGCGGCGACCATGGGGCGCACGGCGGTCGTACGACATCCTGGTCGCAGCCGGGACACGTAGACGAAGGTCACAATTACATATCGGACAGTTCGCGCTCCAATCTTCACACCAGGCACACAAATTGGCTAAGTTGGCGGCAGGCCGCACGACTCCCTCCGGCGAACCTCGCCGGGTCGCGCGACCTCCGCCGAATCCGATGCCCCCGCGGCAACCGGAACCAGGACCCAACCGACCTTGGGGTGAATCGGCCCAACTGCCCACTCGGGCAAGGGCCGTAGGGCATGCCTTCCGGAATCTTCCGCCCGAACCCGACGGCCGACCCGGTAGGCGGAGTACGGAAGGAGTACGGCTCCCATGGCGCCGGAACGAACCCCGCGCCCTGGAGGCGGCAGCCTCCCTGGCATGCCCGACTCCGCACGCGCGACGGCCGCCCTCAGTGGCGCGGACGGTCCGAGCCGCGAGGAGGTGCAGCAGCGGATCAGCTCCCTCTACGACCAGGCCGAGAACGCCGTCGGGTTCGTCAACGGGACCCGCGCGATGACCACAGGGAGCCGAGGCCGCGTCAACCCGGCGCCGGAAACCGCGCGCAGGCGCCGCGACCCCGCCCTCGACGACATCACCAAGACCTGGTTCGACGCGGCGCGCACGCAACTGGGTCCGTCCGCACCGGCCAGACTGCCGGCCGACCGGATGCCGAACCGCCCGGCCGAGGCGCGGCCCACGGGCCCGGCGAAGCGGCCGGAGGACGGGCTCACCAACCGTGGGCGGGAGTTGACCGCCCGCCCGGTTCTGGAGTTGACGGCAGGCCCCTCCGCCGAGGCGGCCGCCGGGCCCGTGGCCGAATTGACGGCCAGGGCCGTCGCCGCGCTGCCGGCCGCGCCGGTGCCCGCGCCACAACCTGCGCAGGAGGCCGCCACGGCCCTGCTGCCCGCGCTGCCCGCCGGTCCGGGGCAGTCCTCGTTGAAGACGTCCAAGGAGAAGATCCAGCGGAAACTGGCGCTGGCCCGTGAGCTGGTGTCCAAGCACGCCGCACAGTGGAACCCCGGGCCCGCGGCGATCGAGTCACGTCCGGCCGAGGGTGTCTGGCCCACCCCGGAGGATCAGGCTCGCAACCAGGCGGCGGAGTGGCAGCGACAGCAGCCGACCGCGCTCGGCGCGGACATGTCCCTCGGTACCGGGATGCCGCTCGGCACGAACATGCCCATGGGGACAGGGATGCCGCTCGGCACGGACGCGTCCATGGGTACGGGAATGCCCCTCGGCACGGACGCGTCCATGGGTACGGGAATGCCCCTCGGCGCGGACATGTCCCTCGGTACCGGGATGCCGCTGGCCGCGGGGATGCTTCCCGGCGCGGACATGTCCCTCGGCAGAGGCCTGCCGCTGGCTACGGACATGTCCATGGGTACGGGGATGCCGCTCGGCGCGGACATGTCCATGGGTACGGCAATGCCCCTCGGCACGGACATCTCCATGGGTACGGCAATGCCCTTCGGCGCGGACATGTCGCTCGGTGCGGGGATGCCCCTGGCCTCGGGTGTGCCCGTAGGCACCGGCGCGGTCAACACGGTCAGCCCCGTCGGCGCCGCGGAGTCGGCGTACGGCGGGAAGGCCGCCAAGGCCCTTGCCTTCGCCCGCACGCAGATCGGCAAGCCGTGCGTCTGGGGCGCGACCGGACCGGACTCGTACGACTCCGCCAGCCTCGTTCAGGCCGCCTGGAGGGCCGCCGGAGTCGCGCTCCCGCGCACCGTGCACGGGCAGGCGACCGCCGGTGCGGCGATTCCCCTGACCGACATCCAGTTCGGCGACCTGATCTTCTTCTACGACGACGTCAGCCACGTCGGCTTCTACACCGGCAACGGCATGATGATCCACGCCCCCAGCCCGGGTGCCTCGATACGCGAAGAGTCCATCTTCTTCGCCGGGCAGAAGGCGATCCACAGCGCGTTGCGCGCGGCGTGACGGACTGCGCCACATCAATCAAGACCCCAAAGCGCACATAAGGCACTGGAACGGCCGGAATTTCGCAATAGGGGATGTACGTGATCCGCGCGGACCTCGCCGCCCGGCTCGCCACCTGCGCTGACCATACTGGGTGCGCACGCCGCCTCCCACCGCAAAGTGACTCATGCCCAAGCCTTCCACCGCCCGCGCCACCGCTCCGGAAACCGTCTGGCTGGCCGGCGGGCGCCATGTCGGGCCCGCCCCGCAGGAGATCCTCAGGGAGAACCTGCGGAGGCTGAAGGCCGACGAGACGATCCACGACTTCCTGGAGGCGGAGAGCTCCTCTGACTCCGAGGGGCATGTCTTCGAGGCACGTTGGCAGGTCGACGACGCCGTCACGGTTCGCGCACGGCTCACGACGGACGGGCGCGATCACGCCACCGAGGGAAGCCGCTGGACGCTGGTGGCCGAGGCGGAACGGCCCTGGGACCTCGCGTGGCCCTCTCCCGCGACCATGTTCTGGCCCGAGGGACACGAGATCCCCTGGGACCACGACATCGTGGCCGGGCTCCGCCTGCGGGACATCAACCCGCTGCCGCAGGACGACAAGGCGCTGCGCCGCCTGCTCAAGGAGGCCGCGCAGCACAGCTGGAGCATCAACGTCGTCATCCACGAGGCGATGACCACCGACGAACGCGGTCGCCTGCCGCTGGCCCGGCTGCTCCCGCCCGGTCTGCGTCACCGCGTCGTGGAACACCGCGCCGCGCCCGAGCAGTTCCAGACGGTCAACTGGGCGCTGTACGACCTGGGTGTACGGGTACCGCGCGGTGGCGCCGTGATCCTGCCCGGTTCCCCCGCCCGGCCCGGGTACGACGAGCAGGACTCCACGGTACGCAGTGTGTTCCTCGACGGCTCGGAGCCGACGGAGCTCCTGGAGAAGGTCGTACGGCACGCGGCACTGCCCCGGCCGCTGACGGAGGCGGCGCAGGACGCCCTCACCGGCCTCCGGGAGGACTGGAAGCTGCTGACGCTGGAGGAGGCACGGGCGCTGGTGGCTGTGTACGCCGAGGCACTCGACGCCATGACGAAATCGCGCGACCAGTACCGCGAGGCGACCGAACTCGCGCATGCGGCGCTGGCCGACCTCCGAGACCTCCGGACGACGGCGTCCGGCGCGCACGAGGCGACCGCCGGCCAGGACGGGAACCCGCTGCACCAGCTGACGCGGACGTTCCAGCGGGTCGCGGGCACCGTACGGGCACGGCGTGCGGCCCGCGACGACGCGCCGGACCGGGGCACCGCCAGGGGCACTGACACCGGAACCGGTGCCGGCACCGGCACGCCCGAGAACCAGCCCGGCAAGGGCGAATGATCGCTACCGGAAACCGGCGCCGGCCCGAGGCCACCCGCTGAAACCGGCGTGTCGCGGCGCGCCCGCTCGCATCACGCACCTCGCCAGAGGTTGGCGAACGCCGCGTTCTCGATGGACCGGCGCTGGCGTACCGCTTCCAGTTCCATGACCGCGTCGTTGACGGCGGCCAGCACGGTCGTCACCGCGTCGTCGGTCACGACCGGACCGTCGGCGCCCTGCTCGGCCGGAATCCCGACGGCCGCCGCGAGGGAGACGAGGACGGGCTCGTCGGCGGCCCAGCGGTGCAGGGCCCGGCGCCGGGCGGGCGAATCGACCACGACCATCCGGACGGCTCCGAAAAGCAGTCGGCGTTGGCGTTGCCGGGTCAGCTGGCCGTCCGCCTCCAGGGCGGCCAGATGGACCGCGGCCAGGCCGCGCCCCCTGCGCCACAGCCAGTCCTCGACCGGCTCGTAGGGCACCTGGCGTACGAGCGAGGACGCCGCCTCGGCCAGGAGGCGGTCTTCCGTCGTCGGCTCCGGTGCCGGCACGAGGCGGTCGCCGTCCAGGTGGACGGCGTCAGCGGCGAGGAGGTCGATCACCTCGGCTCCGGCGAGTGCGAGGGACAGGTCGCCCTGCCCCACGGGGCGGTCCGGGTCCACGTCCATGGCGGTGATCAAGAGGTCCCTGGCCGTGGTCATAGATGGCTCCCCCACACAGTCGCCGGAGGGGAAAGCCTACGATCTTCGGCGGGGAAAGCCTACGATCCTCCACCGCCCGGCGCGCGTGCCCGCTCCGCGTACGCCGTCCGCCCCACGAGCGGCCGGACGTCAGCCGCGGAAGATGTCCTTGGTCTTCTCCTTCGCCTGGCGCGCGTCGCCCTTGGCCTTCTCCACACGCCCCTCGGCCGTCATGCGCTCGTTGCCCACGGCACGGCCCGTGGTTTCCTTGATCTTGCCCTTGGCCTGCTCGGCCTTCGCCTTGGCTTTCTGGTCGCGAGCCACGGAACTCACTCACCTCTCGGCGCTCTCGACGTCAGGTGCTCACTGACCCGTGTGACCCTGGACAGGTCCTGTAAACATGCCTGGTCCGTGGAGCGTGTGGGAATCGCGTGGCACGGGGGGCTACAGCCGCCGGATCACCGCCTCGGCCATGGCCGCCTCGCCCTTGGCGTTGGGGTGTGCGGGGGCGGCGGGTGAAGCGGGCTGCAGCGGCTCGATCCACCGGTCGGCGGGTGCCTTGCACATGTCGTGTCCGACGGTGGGTTCGTACGTGTCGACGTATTCGGCACGGCTGAACCGGGCCACCGTGCGCATCATCAGGTTGAGCCGCTTCCCGACGTCACGCAGGTAGGCGAAGTCCTTGGCGGCGAAGGGGACGGACGGATAGCAGCCGCTGCCGTCGTCGGGCAGGAGGTCCGGATAGCCGACCACGAGCACGCGGGCGTGCGGCGCCCTGTCGTGCACGGCACGCAGCACCCGCGCGATCTTGGGAGCCGTCTCGATGATGTTCAGCGTCAGCTGGTCGAAGCCCGAGGAGTTGTAGTACTGCTGGCAGGGGTTGCCCGACGGGTCCTTTGAACTCAGCGCGGCACAGGTGCCGATGATGGAGCCGAAGCCGACGTCGTTGCCGCCTATCTGCACGGTCACCAGATCCGTGGAGCGCTCGACGGCGTTCAGTTGGGGTCCGTTGGTTCCCTGCGCCTTCCACATGTTGTCGGTCGTCGCGCCGGCGCAGCTCACGTCCGTGAACGTTCTGGTCGACCGCCGCGTCGCGACGAGCGAGGGGTAGTTCTGGTCGGAGCGGGCGCAGTTGGCGTCCACCTGACGAGGGATCAGAGGTCCGGAGGTGTACGAGTCGCCGAGCGCCACGTAGTCGGTTCCCCGGTGGGAGTGCGATCCGCTCGCGACGGCGGGAGACGCGGAGGCGACACCGAGCAGAAGGACGCCGCAACCGAGGGCGGCTCCCAGCGCGGAGGCGTGTCGTCGTCTTCGGGTGGCATCGCCCCGGACCACGTGATGCTTCATCATCTCTCCTCCGTCGACACTGACGCGGCGTTCCTTGCACGCTCAACATCGCTTGTATACCGGCCGGTAGGTCGCTGGAGAAGAGATCTGTCACATATGCGGGAACCCGTTCCGGTAGGGCAACCGGGCGGCGGCCGTCAGCGCGCGTCGGCGGTCTTCAGAGCGGCCTCGGGCTCGACCTCAGTGGTCACCGGTGCCGTCGCGGTGGCCGCCTGCCGCCTGCGCAGGCCGACCGCGCTGAGCACCGCTCCGATCGCGAGGGCCACCACGGCGCAGAGCAGGGCCGCGCGCAGCCCGGACAGGAAGTGGTCGGAGGCGGTCTGGCCGACGAGAAGGCCCATCACCGCGACCCCTGTGAGGCCGCCCAGCTGACGCGAGGCGTTGAGGACACCGGAGGCGATACCGGCGTTGGCCGGGTCCACGGAGCCGAGCATGGCGTTCGTCATGGACGGGACGACCAGGCCGAGGCCGAATCCGGCGACGACGAACTGCGCGATCATCTGCGCGTACACCCCCGAGTCGACGACCGGGACCGTGGCCAGGTAGCCGACGACGGCCAGGCTGTTTCCGGTGATCATCACGGCCCGGGCACCGTAGCGCTTGACCAGCGGACCGCACGACAGGTTCGCGATCATGATGGCTGCCGTCATCGGGAGGAACGCGAGTCCGGCGCCGATGGGCGAGTAGTCCCAGACCTGCTGGAAGAAGAGGCTGAAGACGAAGATCAGGCCGTAGAAGGCGAAGTTCAGGAGTGCGCCGATGAGGGACGTGGAGCTGAACGCCCCCCTGCCGAACAGGTGGAGGGGCAGCATCGGGTCGCCACTGCGGCGCTCCACCGCGAGGAAGCCGATCAGCGCGACCAGGCAGACGGCCAGGCAGGTCAGCACGGTGACCGAGGACCAGCCCTGCGCGTTGGCCTCCACGATCGCTCCCGTGAACGTGCCCAGGCCGACGACGGCGAGCAGTTGACCGGGCAGGTCCAGCGAGCGGCGGACCGAGGCGTCGCGGGCGGGGGCGGGCCGGGCGTAGGCCCGCACGAGCACGATGCCGACGGCGGCGACGGGGACGTTGACGTAGAAGATCGAGCGCCAGCCGAGTGAGTCAACCAGCAGGCCGCCGACGACCGGGCCGAGCGCGAGGGCGAGTCCGCCGGCCGCGGCCCAGAGGCTCACGGCGCGGGTGCGTTCCGCCGGGTCGGGGAAGTTGGTGTTCACGATCGACAGGGAGGACGGCACGATCATCGCGGCGCCGACGCCCTGGACCACGCGGGCGGTGACGAGGGCGACCAGCGAGAAAGCGGCGCCGCAGGCCAGGGATGTCACGGCGAACAGCGCGAAGCCCGCCATGAAGATCCGCCTGGGGTCGTACCGGTCGCCCATGGCACCGGCGGTCAGGAGGAAGGCGGCGAAGGTGAGCGTGTAGCCGTTGATCACCCATTCCAGACCGGACAGACTGCCGCCGAAGTCCGCGCCGAGCGCCTTGATGGCGACGTTCACGACGCTGACATCCAGGATGACGACCACAAAGCCGAGGCAGGCCGCGAACAGCGTCAGTCCCGGCCGGGCCTGGTGGGGTTGGGTCTGAGGCACGGATTTCCTTCCGACGTGCCGGAGGGCGGTGGGGGCGCGGAGCCGGGCGGTACGCAACGGGCTCCGGTAGACTGTTCGTCTACAAGCGAACAGTTCGAGTGTACGCAGATCATCGAACACTCTGCAATCCGTGTACGGCACGTGTCACGGACCAAGTGAGTCGGGACGGAGCGACCAGCCATGGCGGCACAGAGCCGAGAGTCGACCGCACGGGGCGGACGGGCGACCGTGGAGAGCGGACAGCCGACCGCGGCCGCGAGTCACCGGACGCCGCCGGTCCACACTCCTCCGCGCGACGTACCGCTGGAGACGGCGCTGCTCGCCCTCGCCGACCCCGTCCGCCAGACCCTGGTAAGGGAGTTGGCCGGGGCCGCCGACTGGGAACGGGCGTGCGGGAGCTTCGACGTGCCGGTCACCAAGGCGACCCTCAGCCGCCACTTCGCCGTACTGCGCGAGGCCGGCCTCCTGGAGCAGCGCGACGCCGGACCCAAGAGGCTCAACCGGCTGCGCCGCGCCGAGTTCGACGAGTGCTTCCCGGGTCTCCTCGACCTGGTCCTGCGCACCGAGGGCAGGGCCTGAGCGCCGCGCGGGAAGCACCCGCCGGTGTCACCCAGGTATCGCCCGCGGCATCCGGCGTCCTGTCCCGGACCCGCACCTCGAACGCGCCCCTTCGGGACCGCTGACGGCACCGGCCACAACGAGCGAACCCCGCCTCCGGAGCACCGGGGACGGGGTTCTGTGGAGCGCCGGGCAGGCCTTGCACCTGCATCTCCCCACAGGAAGCGGGGCGTCTTTCCTTGGACCACCAACGCGAGGCCTGCCGCCGAGACTTCCGGCGGTCTGCTCAAGATCGATCATATCCCATTCCAAGCCGCCGACGGCGCGCGTGTCAGGCGGCCGACGGCCGGGCGTACTGGAGAAGGTGGTCGGCGAGCAGGTGCAGAACCGCCTGGCTGTGTTCGCTGTTGCGGTCGACGAGCCAGGTCATGTTGAGGCCGTCGATCACCGAGTGCACGTACCGAGCGAGGATCGGCACGGGCTGTGTCCACTCGATCCCGGCGTTGTCGGCGGCCAGTTCGAGCAGGGAGGCGAAGGCGGCCAGGAAGATCTCGTACTGCCTCCTGGCGATGTTCTCGAAGCCGGGATTGCGCAGCGCGTACTGGGTGAGCTCGTAACTGATCTGGTGCTCGCCGGGGTTGGCCTCGAACCCCTTCCAGAACGCGTGCAGACTGTCGAGGACGCTGTCGCGGATGTCCTTGTGCGGCGCGAACAGGCCCCGGACCTCGGCGACATACCGCTCGGTGAGGGTCTCCGTGACGCGTTCGAGGAGCTGCGCCCTGGAGTCGAAGCAGTAGTGGAACGCCCCGAGGGTCATACCGGCCTCGTTGACGATCGCACGGGTGGTGGCCTTGGCCACTCCGTCACGCGTCATGACCCGGATCGCGGCCTCGAGGAGCTCGGCCCTCCGGTCGCTCGCCGCCATACGGGACACACGATCTCCCCTCTTCACCTGCGGGTTCGTCCGTCAGGATAGCCAGACCCACGGGCCGCGCGTCGGCTCGGAGCGCGGCTGGGCCCGAGAAGTAAGTCAAGCGTCCAAGACTCTTGACTTACTTCTTGGCGGTGGGCGACCGTAGCGGCACCTGACACCTGGCGCGAGTCCCCTCTGGAGGCGGAAGTGCGACCGCAAGCCACTGTCGTTCTGGACGGATTCGGCACGCTGGAGTCCCTGCGCTGGCACGACGGCGCGCTGTGGTTCTGCGACTTCGCCCACGGGACGGTGCACCGCTGGGACACCCTCGGGAAGCCGGAGACCGTGGTGGAGGTCCCCGGCCGGGCCGGCGGCCTCGGCTGGCTGCCCGACGGGCGGATGCTGGTCGTCTCGATGGACGGACACCGCGTCCACCGGCTGGAGCCGGACGTCTCCCTGGCCGTGCACGCGGACCTCGGGGACATCGCAGGCGGCCCGGTCAACGACATGCTCGTCGACGGGCAGGGCCGCGCCTACGTGGGCAACTTCGGCTTCGACTACCACGGCTTCGTCCGACAGCAGCCCAACGCCATGCTCTACGCACCGCCGGGACCGCCCAGGGCCCCGCTCGCCTGTCTGTCGCCGGAGGGCGAACTGCTGGGCCTGAGCGAGCCGTTGGAGTTCCCCAACGGCTGCATCCTCATCGACGAGGGGCGGACGCTGCTGGTCGCCGAGACACTGGCGATGCGGCTCACCGCACTGCCCGTGCTGCCCGACGGACGACTCGGCCCGCCACGCCCCTGGGCTCCACTGGTCCCGGCCTGGCTGTGGAAGTCCCTCAACCATCCAGGGCTGCGCGGCCGGATCACCCGGCGTGTCTCCTCCCTGCTGGACCACCAGGCGATCGCCGACCGCTCCGACACCCCCATCGCCCCGGACGGCATCGCACCGGGCAAGGACGGCACGGCCTGGGTCGCCAACGCGCTGCGCGGCGAGTGCGTCCGGGTCGGTCCCGGCGGCACGATCCTGGACCGCGTCGCCACCAGCCAACGCACGCTCAGCTGCTTGGTCGCGGGCCCGCGCGGCGACACCCTGTACGCCGCCACCGTCCCCACCGACGACCCGGAGCGCGCGGCACAGCTCGACGGCGCACGGCTGGAGGCGTACGTCCTGCCGTCGTGACCGCGGGCGCACGGGCCTCCCCCCGGCAGCGGGGCCGCCCTTCCGCTCGCGGACACACGCACTCCGTCCACGGGTCCATCCCCCGCCCGCCTCCTGGGAGTTCACATGCACGGACATCGAACGGGCGCCGGCGTCCACGACACCTCGTTCGGCAGCGGCGGCACCCGCGAGGGGAGGCCACGATGAGCGTGGTCCTGGTGACCGGCGCGGCCAGTGGCATCGGCGCCGCCACCGCGCGCGAGGCGGTGCGACGCGGCCACCGGGTCGCCCTCGCCGACATCGACCTGGCCGGGGCCACCCGCCTCGCCGACCGGCTCGGCCCCGCCGCCTGCGCCGTCTCCCTCGACATCCGTGACGGGGACGCCTGGGAGGAGGCCTTCGACGCCGTCGCGGCCCGGCTCGGCCCTGTCGAGGTTCTCGTCAACAACGCCGGGATCATCCACACGGGATACGCACGCCAGTTGTCCTTGGAGCAGCACCGCCACATGGTCGAGGTCAACCTGCTCGGCCCGATGGCCGGGACGCTGACCGCGCTGCCCCGGATGCGCGCCCAGGGGCACGGGCACATCATCACGGTCTGCAGCATGAGCTCGTTCCTGCCGCTGTCCGGTTACACCACCTACGGCGCGACCAAGCACGGGCTGCGCGCCTTCCACCACAGCGTGGCGATCGAGGAACGGGGCGGACCGGTGACGTTCAGCATCATCCACCCGCCCGGCACCCGGACGCCGATGCTGGAGCAGGAGATGGCCGACCCGAGTGCGGTGATCACCTTCGCCGAGAAGCCGCTCACCCCCCAGAAGGTCGCCTCGGTCATCGTCGACGCGATCGTGAAGAAGCCGGTCGAAGTCGTCCACCCCGCCGTCGGCGGACGCGTTCAGCGGGTCGCCGGGGTGTTCCCCCGGCTGATGCGCTTCGTGATTCCCAAGGTGGCGGCCATGGCGGAACGCCGCAGTAGGAGCATCACCCCGGCCACGGCCGTGGTGCGCGAGCGAGGAGACAGCCGATGACCACCGACACCGCCACCACCCCGGCCCGGCCCGCCTCCGCGGAACAGGGGCGCTTCGACCGGTTGCGGGCGGCGACCGCGGGCCTGGAGCCACCCTTCGGCGTCATCGATCTGGACGCCTTCGACGCCAACGCCGTCGACCTCGAACGCCGCGCGGGCGGCAAACCGATACGGCTCGCGAGCAAGTCGCTGCGGTCGCGCGCCCTCATCCGCCGGGCTCTCGCCCGCCCCGGGTTCCAGGGCATCCTCGGCTTCACGCTGCCCGAAGCCCTGTGGCTGGCCGAGGAGTTCGAGGACGTCGTCGTCGGCTACCCCACCACCGACGCCACCGCGCTGCGCCGGCTCGCCGCCGACGAACGGCTCGCCTCCCGGATCACCCTGATGGTGGACTCCGTCGAGCACCTGGACCTCGTGGACGCCGCGACCGGCCCCAGGCAGACCCGTGTCCGCGTCTGCCTGGAGCTGGACGCCGCCCTGCGACTGGCGGGCGGCCGACTCCACCTCGGGCCGCGCAGGTCCCCGGTGCACACCCCGCGGGAGGCGGCCGCGTTCGCCCGCGAGGTCGCGGCCCGTCCGGGCTTCGAACTGACCGGGATCATGGGGTACGAGGGCCAGGTCGCCGGCCTCGGCGACAACCAGCCCGGTTCCCTGCTCAAGCGGGCCGTCGTGCGTGCGATGCAGCGTTCGTCCGTCGAGGAACTGCGCCACCGACGGGAGGCCGCGGTCGCCGCCGTACGTGCCGTCGCCCCGCTGCGGTTCGTCAACGGCGGCGGCACCGGCAGCCTGGAGACCACCACGCGGGAGGACGCCGTCACCGAACTCGCGGCGGGCTCCGGCCTGTACGGTCCCGGACTGTTCGACTTCTACCGGTCCTTCCGGCCGGTCCCCGCCGCGTACTTCGTGCTGCCCGTCGTACGCCGGCCCTCCCCGAAGATCGCGACGCTCCTGGGCGGCGGATGGATCGCCTCCGGCCCGCCCGGCAAGGACCGGCTGCCCACCCTGGCCTGGCCCCCCGGCCTGCGCGTCACCGCCACCGAAGCGGCGGGCGAGGTGCAGACCCCGCTGCTCGGCAAGCCCGCGCAGGTCCTGCGCATCGGCGACCGGGTGTGGCTGCGGCATGCCAAGGCAGGTGAACTGTGCGAGCGGGTCGGCGAACTCCACCTGGTCAGCGGCGGCGAGGTGGTCGACACCGTACCGACGTACCGGGGTGAGGGCCGGCACTTCCTGTGACGGCCCGTCCTGCGGACAAGGTGACACCATGACCCGCGTCACCGGCCGAACCGTCCTGATCGTCGGCGCCTCCTCGGGCATCGGCGCGGAGGTGGCACGCCAACTCGCGCACAGCGGCAACCGGCTGGTCATCACGGCACGGCGCGCCCCCGAACTCGCCTCCGTGGCCCAGGAGATCCGAGCCGCAGGCAGCGCCTGCCTGGACATCGCCGCCGACGCCCTGGACCCGGGGGCGGCCTCCGCGGTGGTGGCCGCGTGCGTCGCGGAGTACGGATCCGTCGACATCGCGCTCCTCAACGCCGGCCAGGGACCGGACATGTCCATGGACCAGGTCACCGTGGCCGACATCGCACGGATCACCGCCTTGAACTACGACGTCGTCGTCCACTACCTCGTCCCGCTGATCGCACAGATGAAAACCCAGCGCAACGGAGGCCTGATCGCGCACACCAACTCGCTGGCCGGCCTGATGGGCATCCCCCGCCAGGGCCCGTACTCGGCAGCGAAGGCCGCCGCACGCACCCTCATCGACACCGCACGCGTCGAACTCGCGCCCCGCGGCATCCGGTTCACCAGCATCCACCCGGGCTTCGTCGCAACCGACCGCGTCGGCGCCGACGGTCTCCCCAAGCCCTTCCAGATCAGCCAGAACAGTGCGGCACGACACGTCGTACGCGCCCTGGAAAGAGAACCGGCTCAGGCGTACTTCCCCTGGACCACGACGACCCTGGTCCGCACCCTGCGCACCCTGCCCACGCCGCTCTCCGCCCTGATACTCCGGAAACTGGCCTCGCTCCAGTAGGTGGAGTCGGTTCAGGGTTCGATGACGAGGCGTTCCACGAGGTCGCCGCGGAGCGTGAACCGGTAGCGCAGATCGACGGTTCCGCCGGGGAAGTCGCCTTCGAGGTGGTGCGTGGCGGTGTAGTGCCTCGCGTCGGTGCGCTCGGCCCCGGTGAGATCGATGGTGTACGTGAACTCGGTCGCCGACCGGTTCAGCCACCGCTCGATGGCGGCGGTGCCCTGGTAGGTGTTGCCGTCGTCGATCACCGTGGCGTCCTGGATGAACGTGGCGATGGCCACGGCGGTGTCGTGGGCGCGGTGCGCCGTGAGGTAGCGGGTGATCACCTCGGGCAGGGTGTCCGGAGCGATGACTTGGGGCTGGTCGTGCTGCATGGCGGGCTCCGCTCTTCACTTACTGCTAAAATAGAAGCTACTAACTTCGACTTTAGCAGTAACTGAAAGGGTGGTCGCCGTGGCGAGCCGGATCAGGCTGGAGGACCGGGAGTGCCCGCTGTCCACGACGGTGGAACACGTGGGCGAGTGGTGGACGCTGCTGATCCTCCACGACGCCTTCGACGGCTACACCCGCTTCGACCAGTTCCAGGAGAACCTGGGAATCTCCTCCAGCATGCTCACGGCCCGGCTCAAGAGCCTCGTCGCGGACGGACTGCTGGAGCGTCGGCCGTACCAGACCAACCCGGTACGCCACGAGTACGTCCTGACGGAGCTCGGTCGCTCGCTCCGCCCGGTGATAGTCGCCCTGGCCGCCTGGGGCAACTCCCGGCTGGCGCCGCATGACCGCAGCATGATCCTCGTCGACGCGGACAGCGGCGAGGAGGTCGAGCCCGTCGTCGTCGACGCCAGGACCGGCCGTCGGCTCGACGACAGCGACGCCTTCGTCTTCACGGCGGGCCCGGCGGCGAGCCCCGCCATGCGCGACCGCTACACGAACGGGTCGACGACGGCGAGGTGAGCGGCCCCGACGGCTCAGCGCCGCCCCCGCGACAGCTCAGCCGGGCGGAGGGGGGCGATGGCCGCGCGGCACGTCCCGCGTGGGCAGCTCGCGTCCCAGGCGGGCGAGTGGGGACAGGGCCATCAGCGCCGGGGACAGCGTCATGCCGGCGGCCGTCACCAGAAGGCTGGTGCGCAGCCCCCACTCCCCCGCGAGAAAGCCGCCGAGCAGCGAGCCGAGCGGGGTGACCCCCATGCCGACGAACGTGATCGTCGCAGCCACGCGGCCTTGCATCCCGTCCGGGGTGACGGCCTGCCGCACGGCCATGACCGTGACGTTCACCAGTTGACCGAAGGTCCCGAACACGAAGTTGACCGCGACGAGCGAGGGGATCGTCACCGCGGAGGGGCCGCGCAGCGCGGGCACGCACAGCATCACGCCGTCGCCGAGCGCCGCCGCCGCCACGAGCACCACGCCGTGACCGAACCGGCCCGGGAGCCGGGCGGCCAGCACGGAACCCAGGAGCGCGCCCGGCCCCGTAGCGGCGAGTGTCAGCCCCACGACGCCGCCCGACAGGTGCAAGTCCCTTGGCAGGAACAGCAGATAGCCGGTCATCGTCGCCGCGAAGGAGAACTGGAAGGCGGCCGAGGCCAGGCCCACGGTCCGTAGGTAGGTGTCCCCGGCGACGAAGCGCAGGCCCTCGTGGATCCGGCGCCAGACCCGAGGGGCCCGCCCCGAGTACTCGGGGACCGATTCGCGGCGCCGGATCCGCCGGATCGACAAGAACGACAGCACGAAGGACACGGCGCAGGACGCGGCGGCGATCGGCGCCGACAGAAGTGACACCAGCGCGCCGCCCAGGGCGGGGCCGACGATCTGCGCCGCCGAGCGGCTGCCCTCGATCGCGCTGGTGGCCCACGTCAACCGGTCGCGTTTCACCAGTCGCACGAGAGACGCCTGGTATGCCACGTCGAAGAACACCGACAGGGCCCCGACCGTGAAGGCGACCACGAGCAGCGCCGGCATGCCGAGCCCGCCGAGGAGTCCGGCCAGAGCGGCGCCGCCCAGCGCCAGGGCCCGGCCGAGGTCCGCCAGCACCATCACCGTGCGGGTCCGCCATCGGTCTACCCACGCGCCGACGAGGAGCGCGAACAGCAGGATCGGTGCCTGCCCCACCGCGCGGAGGACGCCCAACCGGCCGGCATCGGCGTCGAGTGTCAGAACCGCGATGAGCGGAAGGACCACCAGGCTCGCGTGTTCGCCGAGTTGGGAGGCCGTCTGCCCCACCCACAGCCGGCGGAAGTCGGCGTCCCGCCGGAGGGCCCCCGGAACAGCACGCCCCGAGCCGGACGCGGAGGATGGCGAGGAGGATGAGGCGGACGAGCCGGATGAGGCAGATGAGGAGGACGGACAGGAGGAAGCGTCCGGCACAGGAAACCCCTTGGGTCGCGCAAGACAGAGCCCGCCACCCGGCGCACGACGAGGACGCCGACGGTTCAGGTGGGGGAAGGCTCGCTGTGCCGCGCATCAAGGGCAGCACGCGATGACGGGCCGCTCTGGGCCTACGACGTCAACGCGCGCTCGGACGACCGACCATGTCTCGACTCCTCGGGGATCACACTCGCTGCCCGCACCCTAACGTCCGGCTGATCGGCGCGAAAGGGGAATACCTACGCGGCAGTTGATGTGTTCAGGTCCCGGTTGACGGCACGGGCGGCGCCCTCGACGGTCGCGACGCCGTCGGCCATCGTGCGGCTGTCCTGGGAGAGCACGGCCATTCCGTAGTCGTGACCGCCGCCGGTGAACACAGCGACGCTGTGCACCCGCCAGCCGTGGGTGTCGCGCGGCAGCCAGCCGTTCTTGACCTGAACGGTCGCCGTCGCGGGAGCCCCGGCCGGCGTCCCCCAACGCTGCTCGGGGACGACCCGGTTCATGAGCCGGAGGGCGTACGTACGCGCGTCCCGGTCGAGGACGGAGTTGTCCGAGGTGAGCAGTCGGAGCAGCTTCAGCTGGTCCTCGGCCGTGACCTGGGTGTGCCCCCAGTAGCCCTTGGGCCCGGGGACGGTGTCCCCCATCCCTGCCAAGCTCAGGAAGTGCTGGATGCCGGCGTGGCCGATCTGGTGCCACAGGGCGTTCGTCGCGTCGTTGTCCGACTTGGTGATCATGGCGGTGGTCAGTTCCACCTCGCGAGCGGTCAGGGCCCGGTGCTGTTCCATGGTCTGGCGCAGCAGCGCCCCCATTATCGTGACCTTGACCACGCTCGCCGAGTCGAAGGCGGTGTCGGCCCGGAAGCTGCACGACGTCCCCGTGGTGCGGTCGTACAGCGCGAGCGCCGCGGCGCGGTCCCGTCCGTGCAGGGCACCCGCGATGTCCTTCGACAGCCGGGCCGCGAGCCCCGGCCGCTGCGAGGTGCACTTCACCTGGGAGCCACCTACGGTGGCGGCGGCGGAGGTGGCGTCGGCGGTGCTCGCCCGGGCCGGGGTGGCGGCGAAGAGCGCCGTGAGCACCGTCCCGGCGGCCGCGGTCGCGGCCAGTCCGCGCCGCGCGCGGCGCAGTGCGTGCATGTCCGGCATGAAGATTCCCTGCTCTGTGTCTGCGGTCACATCGGGAGCCCGTTCACAGGCACATCCCGATTCCCGAATGACGGCGACGCTACAGGGACGGAAGAGACCCAGGTGCGCGGTAAATAGCGGTATGTCTGAATTCGGAGGTTTTTGGCTGTGTGACATTCATCAACCCATTCATCCCTGCGGATGGTCACCGCGGCGGCGTTCACACCTGGGGGGACGCCGGAGAAGGAGCCTGCGGCACGGGTCGCCGGCGGCGTGGCACGGGCCCCAGCAGGACGTAGGCCGCCGAACCGGCGGCGAACGCCAGCCGGATCAGGCCGCAGACGCGGTCGGAGGGCACCAGCAGGGTGCTGCCGTACAGGGAGAGCAGGGCGATCCAGCTCCACCACGGCACCAGGCGGCGCTGCCCGACCGCGTCCCACAGCAGGGTGCCGAGCAGGATCGAGGCGCTGTAGTACGTGTAGACGCTCGGGTCGAGTGCGATGCGGGCGTCGGCGCCGAGCAGCACGACCGCGGGCCAGCGGCCTCTGAGTACCGCCAGGGCGCCGAGACCAAGTCCCAGGAGTACTTGGGCAGGACGGTCCCACCAGGGCGTGGCCGGGGCCAGCACGCCCAGCCAACGCAGCGCCGAGGCAGGCTGGTTGGCGATGGTGAATCGGGCGGCGGCTGCCGAGTTGAGATGGGTGACGTAGAACGGCAGCCACGCGACGGCCACCAGGCCGACCGTCCAGAGCGCGGAGTTGCGTCGTTGCGCGGCCGGCAGGGCGAGCAGCAGAGCCGCGAACGCCAGCGCCCAGGGTTTCGAGTCCACCGCCAGCGCGAGCATGATGCCCACCGTGCGCCCCTGGCCCCGCACCAGGGCTCGTACGGCCAGAGTGGTGAAGAACAGCGCGAGTACGTCGTCCAAGTGGGCGAAACGGACCGCTACTTCGACCCACATCGGAATGAAGGCCACCCCTGCCACGAGCACTCGCTGCTGGAGTCGGCGGTGATTGAGTCCCGTGCCGCGGTTGTGGTCGGCGGCGCTGCGGCCGACCAGAACCAGCATGTAGAGGCCGAGCGCGGACATCACCGCCTCAGCCAGCACCTCCGCCACGTGGGGTGGCAGCGGAGCGAACAGCGCGGCCGCCAGAAAGCTCACGGGGCCGATCTGCAACTCCGGATGGTTGGCGTAGATGGCCAGGCCGCCTCCGGGAACGGCGCCGAAGAGCAGCTCGCCTCCGGTTCGCAGGTAGTGCCAGGAGATCCCCCCGTGTCTCTGCACCAACAGGAACCAGAGCAACGTCCACGCCGCCAGGACGACGATATGGGGACGTATGCCCTTGCGTTCCTGTCGCATGACCCAGGGGACGGCCCGTCCCGCGCCGCGGCCACCCGTTCCGCGGTGACTTTGCTCCGGGTCCTGCTCCCATGTCGATCCCCCCGCGTCCTTCCGGCCCTCGTCCCACCGCACAGGCGCCTACCGCGCCAACTGATCGGCGACGTCACGAACCGGCGCGCACCGGTCCCCCACTGGAAGATCCGCGCCTTCCATCAACACCCCTTGTCGTTCCCGCACCCGCGGCACAGACCGCGGGCGTTCCCCGCGGGCTCCGGCACTCATGCGCCTGCCGCAACGACAACCACGCTCAGGTACGAGGCACTCAACTCGCGTTGTCCGTACGGCCGGAGACATGTTCCGAGGGCCTGGTCACGGCCCTCGCGGTTTCCCGCGCTTACGGATCAACCCTAGACATACATTCGGGCGCGACTTGCAACACAGGGGAAACACACACCCCACTCTCACCAGCCGCGCTGTTCGGCCTAGGCACGAGAGGCCGCGGCGAGGACTCCGTCCAGGATGACGTCCAGAGCCCAGTCGGTGCGGCTCGGTCCGTCTCCCGAGACGAGCGTGTCGCCGAGCCGGGCGATGTGGGGGTAGCGCGCCGGGTCCGCCGTGGCGATCTTCGCGGCCAGGGCGGAGAACTCGGCCTCCTGCGTGGCGGACTTCGGGGAGCTGTGTTCGACGGCCACGGCGGTGGGATACAGCAGCAGCAGGTCCATGGCCCAGGCCGCTTCCCGGCCCGACACCCCGCCCTCGTCGAGGAGACCGAGGATCGCATCCGCCAGCGCCAGGTAGTTCGGGCCGCTCGGCTGCGTGGACATCGCCATCCGGGCGATCTCCGGATGCCGGAAGAGCACCTCTCCATAGCTGGCCAGCAGCGCCTTCATCCGGTCCCGCCAGGTACCGGCCTCCGGCGCGGGCACCTTCACCGGCCCCAACAGGGAGTCGAGGATCTGCGCGTGCAGATCCCCTGTGTTGCGGACGTAGACGTAGAGCGAGGCGGGCCCGGTGTCGAGGGCCGCCGCGATGCGGCGCATCGTCACCTTGCCCAGTCCCTCGTCACGAAGGATCGCCAGCGCGGCGTCGATGATTCCCTGCCTGGTCAGGGCGGGCTTCGCCGGGCGTTCCCGTCGGCTGATCGGAGCGGACTTCTCTGGAGTCATGCCGCACAAGGATAACGAACATGTTCGTGAAAAACAAGTTCGTATCGAACGATGCAGGCACACGGCGCGCCGGACACCGCCGTGGGGCCGCTACGCCCGTGCCTCACGGCGTAACGACCCCACATTCCTCACACCGCGATCCCGTTCAGCTCGGCCAGCTCCTTCCCGGGAAGGACCAGGGCGGCAGCGGCGATGTTGTCGCGCAGGTGTGCCACCGAGGAGGTGCCGGGGATCAGCAGGATGTTCGGGGAACGCTGCAACAGCCAGGCCAGGGCGACGGCGACCGGAGTGGTCCCCAGCCGGCCGGCGACCGCGTGCAGGGTGTCCGACTGCAGCGGGGAGAAACCGCCGATGGGGAAGTAGGGCACGTAGGCGATGCCCTGCTCGGCCAGGGAGTCGATCAGCGCGTCATCGGCGCGGTTCGCGAGGTTGTAGAAGTTCTGCACACACACGACGGGCGCGATGGACTGGGCTTCCTTGATCTGCTCGGCGGAGACGGTACTGACACCGAGATGCCTGATCAGCCCCTCCTGCTGGAGCTCCGCGAGCACGGTGAACGGCTCGGCGAGCGAACCCGGCTCGGGGGCGTCGAGCCCTCCGACCCGCAGGTTGACGACGTCGAGTGCGTCCAGACCGAGGTTGTCGAGGTTGCTGTGCACGGCCTGGCGCAGCTCGTCGCGCGACAGCGCCTTCGGCCAGCCTCCCTCGGCGTCCCGCAGCGCTCCGACCTTGGTCACGATGTGCAGTCCGGCCGGGTAGGGGTGCAGCGCTTCCTTGATGATCTGGTTGGTGACGTACGGGCCGTAGAAATCGGAGGTGTCGACGTGGGTGATCCCCCGCTCGACCGCCTCACGCAGAACGGCCACGGCCGCGTCCCGGTCGGCCGGCGGCCCGAACACGTGCGGACCGGCGAGCTGCATGGCGCCGTATCCCATGCGGGTGACCGTCAGGTCCTTGGCCATGGTGAACGTTCCGCCGGGAAGAGACTCCACGGTCATGTCGATGCTCCTGTTGGTTCGGTGGGGCGGTGGGGCTGAGTGGCGGTCGCAGCGTCTGGCACGCGTACGTGGTGACATACCGGCTGGGACTACCAGGGAAGGGTGCCTTCGGCGTCGAAGAAGCCCCCGGTGGGACCGTCGGGGCCGATCTGCGCCGTCCGCACGATGATCTCGGCGCCCTGCTCGACGGTCTGGATGCCGGTGTTCCCGTTCAGGTCGGTCTTGGTGAAGCCGGGCTCCACCGCGTTGATCCGCATGTTCGGGAACGCCTTCGCGTACTGCACGGTGATCATGTTGACGGTGGTCTTGGAAGCCGGGTAGGCGACGCCCGGGTAGGCATACGCCGGGGTGCCCGCATCGCTCACCCGGGCCAGCGAGGCCAGCCCGCTGCTGACGTTGACCACCACCGGGGCGGCCGAGGCCTGGAGCAGCGGGAGGAAGGCGTGGGTGACGCGCACCGTGCCGAAGACGTTCGTCTCGAACGTCTCCCGCATCACGTCGGCGGTCACATCCGCGGCGCCGATCACGGAGTTGCCCTCGCCCCTCGACTCGATGCCCGCGTTGTTGACCAGTACGTCGAGCCCGCCCTCGGCCTCGATGGCCTTCACGGCGGCCCGCACCGACGCGTCGTCGGTGACATCGAGCTGGACGGCCCGTGCGCCCAGCTGCTCGGCGGCCCGGCGTCCGCGTTCGGCGTCCCGGCTGCCGACGTAGACCGTGTGGCCCGCGGCGACGAGCCGGCGGGCGGTCTCGTAGCCGAGACCCTTGTTCGCTCCGGTGATGAGTGTTGTCGTCATGACTCCACCCTGCGACCGGACCATGCTCACAGCCAGTAGCCCCGCCTTCCTGGGACTGCCGGTACCAGGCTCGTACGCGTCCGGCGGCGCGCCAGGAATCTGTCTGCGCGTGATGGCGGCTCCGGCCTCAGGGGCGACAGCAAGGCCCTGCCGAACCGACCGCACCACGAGTGCCAGACTGCACGACGGGACCGCCGCGATCAGGTGGCCGTCGGAGAATCGCGCGGCACCCCGAAACTCCCGGAAGACGCCCTGGAGACACCCGCGAGAAGAAGAGGGACGCCCATGACCGAGGTACGTGAAGTACGGGGAACCTCCGTGAACATCCCCACCCAGGACGGCTCGGCCGACGCCTATCTGGCTCACCCCGACGACAACACCGCCCACCCCGCGGTGCTGTTCTGCATGGACGCCTTCGGACTGCGCCCCCGGCTGAAGGAGATGGCCGACCGGCTCGCCGGGGCCGGCTACACCGTGCTGGTTCCCAACCTCCTCTACCGCCACGGGCCGGCACCGGTACTGGAGCTGCCCGACGTCATCGACGCGGACCACCGTCCGGCACTGTTCGAGCAACTCCTTCCGATCATCCGGGAGTTGACCCCCGACCTGGCCATGCGCGACGCCGACGCCTATCTGTCCTGGCTGGCCGCCTGCCCGCAGGCCGCCGACGGACCGGTCGGCATCACCGGCTACTGCATGGGCGCCGGCCTGGCCCTGCGCACCGCCGGCACCTACCCCGAGCGGGTCGCGGCCGCGGCCGGCTTCCACGGCGGCCGGCTGGCGACCGACGCCCCCGACAGCCCGCACCTGCTCGCCGACCGGGTCACCGCGGAGCTGTACTTCGGCCACGCCGACCAGGACGCCTCGCTGCCGCCCGAGCAGATCGAGCGCCTCGACAAGGCGTTCACCGAGGCGGGTGTCCGCCACCTCAGCGAGGTCTACACCGGCGCGCACCACGGCTACACCATGGCCGACACCGCCGCGTACGACGCCAAGGCCACCGAACGCCACTGGGCAGCCCTGCTCGACCTCCTCGACCGCACCCTCTGAACACGTCGCTCCACCGATCACGGGGCCGGCCGTCTCCGGTCGGGGACCCTCAGCGCGGTTGAGCCCTTGTGCCCTGCGTACGCCTCTCACCACGTGGCGGGAACAGCCGCTCCAGGCCACTTCTTGACCATGCCGAGAAGAGCAGGGCGCCGAGGGAAACCCACAGTCTTCGGCAGCGTCCGTGCAGCACCGCCAGGACAATCGCGGCGCCCACGGCGATCAGGTGCTCACGGCCTGCCAGATTGGGCTTGACGATCGACTCCCACACCATCGAGCCGCCGGTGAGCGCGAACACGATGGGGGCGCGCCGGATGACCGAGAGGTAGGTGAACAGACCCACCACCGCGGCAGAGGGCCCGGTGTCGAGCACCTGCCCGATCTCGCGCGGCAGGCCGAGCCCCCACCAGCCCGGGCCGAGCGCGATCATCACACGGACCATGAGGGTGCCGGCCAAGGTGGTGGCGTACGAGATGACCAGTGTCCGGGCCCGGCCGAGGGCGAGTTCCGCGAGAGCGAAGGCGAAGAACAGCTGGGTGATGCCCGCCCACACGGGAAGGTCGAGGGCGGGCACGTACAGCGACACCGGAGTACGCAGCAGGGCCAGGGGCAGCGGCAGGCAGGCCTTCACTCCGCCGGCCAGCCGCACGATCACCGCACCGGTGGGATGTTGGGCGAGTGCGTGGAAGAAGATGACCCCGAAGACGGCCACGAACGCCAACAGGAGTCCGGACAGCCCACGGCGCACGAGTTGCCGTACCGGATCCACGACGATGCCGTGCCACTCGCCGTACAGCGTGCGCCCGACGAACAACGCGAACCGGCGCAGGGGGCCGCGCGGCCGCACGCCCTCCGCGTCACTCGCGGCGGACGGCAACCGGCCCTCGCCGAACGCGTCGCCGCACGCATGACCGTCCCCGGCATCACCGCGACGCTCGTCGACCGCCCAACCCAATGGTCTCTCCCCCAACCCCCCCGGACGCCTCATCGTATAGAGCGACATAGCCCGCATCACGGAGCCCCCGGCCAGAGCCTGCCCCCTGTCTCTCCGATCCGTGGTCCGTTGTGAAAGGGGTGTGACGCGGGCGCCGTTGCGACGTGTTGTGTGCGGTCGTGATGATGGGACGCATGTCTGAGCAGGGGGACGGGGCGGGAGAGCCGCGAATCCCAAGGTCACGGCCTTCTGACTACGCGGAACGCGCGGGCCGCCCGGCCGTGCCGGAGCAAACTGCGTCTTCGCGGGAGCGTCCACGGGACGTGCTGGACGGCCCTGAAGTGGCCGCTCGCCGACGGGAGTTCGCCGCGCCGCTGGCGGAGTTCCACCGCACCCGGGTGCTGGTGCCGCTGGGCGACGGGCCCGGCCCGGACGAAGAGCGCGGCTTCCTGACCGCCGATCTGAACGGCATCCGCTTCATCCTGGCCTTCTCCGACGAGCGGGCACCCGTACGGGCCGTAGGACGCCGTCCGGCGCGACGACGACATGGTCGTACGACGCCGCCGGGCGTCGCACCGGCATGCCGGCCTCCGGCCGGGCCATCGACTTCGCCCACGACGAGGCCGGCCGCGAACTGACCCGCCGCATCGGCGAGACGCTCCCCCTGGAGCACACTTTCGACGCTGTGAGTCGCCTGACCACCCAGGCGGTGGGCACTCGCGCCTACACCGACACCCGCATCACGCGGGCCGGCGACGTCCGCTACGAACACGACGCCCTGGGCCGCATCGTCCTCCGTCAGAAGACCCGCCTCTCGCGCAAACCTGACACCTGACGCTACGAGTGGGGCGACAAGGGCGAGTTCCTCATCCCTCCGCCCCTGTCGGGCGGAAGTGAGATCGGCTGGGCAGCAGTCATGGACCCGGTCGGCGAGCACCTGCCTTCAGGCATCGCCGCGGTGACGTGCTCCCCCGAGTTCCTCGCCGTTTCGATGGACGGCCATCACCTGTGGGCCGCCTCGGCCGCGGAGAACGACTACTGGGTCGTACAGCACGAACTCTCCTGACGGCACCGCCCTGCTCGTGGACCGGACCGGACCGCGGCCCGATGCCGGTGCCAGGGGCTCCTGCGGATGCTCAGTCGGACACCGCCTCCTGCTGCGGCTCGGCCGGCGAGGGCTCCGAGGTGACTGCCGTGGTGTAGAAGACCGACGAGCCCTGCTTGGTGCGGTGGGCGTGGCTCTTGGCGACCAGTCCTTCGAGGGTGGTGCGCACGACCGTGGTCTTCACGCTGCGGTCGGGGTGGGCCTGCGTGAGCGCGGTGGTGATCTCGGCGGCGGAACGCGGCTCGTTCTGCTTCTCCAGGTGTCCTCGGATCAGCTCGACGAGGGTCGGCTTGGCCGCTGCCGTGGACGCGTTCACCGACGACGCCTTCACGGACGAGGCCTTGGCGGCGGGCTTCTTGGGCGCCGTCTTCTTCGCGCTCGTGGCGGCCGCCTTCTTCCCCTTGCTCTGCTTGGGTTCGGCAGAGGCCTGGTGAGGCACGGAGGGCGCAGCCGCGGCCTCCGCCCCGGGGGCCGAGTTGGGACCGCCGAGCGCGTCCCGCATGTTCACCAGGACGATGTGATCGTGCTGCAGGGCACGCAACTGCTGCTGCAGGGCTTCGATCTCCGCGCCGACACGGTCCTGCTCCTTGGCATTGCGGTCAAGGTCACCCGTCACCTGGGCGATGTACTGCGACGTGAGTTCTGTGGAGTGGGAGTTGGAGCTGACTTCAGACATGACATGGGCCAATCACTCGCAGGACACAACTGCCACGGCCTGCAGCAGTGTAGAGATAGTACGCACGAGTGGAACCGGATGCTCCTGTCGCGCCGGTATGTGCGACACATGTGCTTCCCGGGCCGACTCATGTGCTAATGCCGCCGAACCGCCATGTGGCCTTCGACGGTGCAAAGTTGGCCGCTCTCGTCGCCCTTGGCCGCCGGCCCCATGAGTTGGCTCCAGGTGCGGTGACCGGCCGGCGTCCCCGAAGCCGACGCGAACAGGTACCTCAGAGCCGTGTCCTTCCGCCGCCCATCCGGTCGGAGACGCGTTCGAGGCGTTCCAGGCAGGTCACCGCGTCACTCGTGCGTCCCTCGTCCGGGTGAACCTCGGCGAGGGAGGCCCATGTTCGTCCGTGAGTTGGCGTGTGCGGCGGGAAGTCTCCCGTCGCGGAACTTCAGGCGCTCGGACTACGCGCCACGACGAACCCGGGCGGCCTTGCGGGCCTCGGCCGTCTGACGTGCCTCCGCGGCCCGGCGGGACTCGCCACCGGCGCGTCCCGGGCGGGTGCCCAGGCCCCGGAAGGGGGCACCGCCGCGCTCGGGTCGCTCCGCGACCGGCCGGCCGCCGCCGATGGGAACACCGGAGGGAGCCTGCGCGCCGGTGATCCGGCTCAACTCCGCCTCGCCGGAACGGACCTGGGTGATGTGAGGCCGGATGCCCGCGTCGGACATGAGACGGATCATGTCGCGGCGCTGGCCGGGCAGCACGAGTGTGACGACACTGCCTGACTCACCGGCGCGGGCGGTGCGGCCGCCTCGGTGCAGGTAGTCCTTGTGGTCACTGGGCGGGTCGACGTTGACGACGAGGTCGAGATCGTCGACATGGATGCCGCGGGCCGCGACGTTGGTCGCCACCAGGACAGTGAGGTGACCGGTCTTGAACTGTGCGAGCGTACGCGTGCGCTGGGGCTGCGACTTGCCGCTGTGCAGCGCCGCGGCCTTCACGCCACTGCTGAGCAGGTGCCTGGTGAACTGGTCGACGGCGTGCTTGGTGTCCAGGAACATGAGCACGCGCCCGTCGCGGGCGGCGATCTCGGTGGCGGTGGCGTACTTGTCGGCGCCATGCACCTGCAGTACGTGATGCTCCATCGTGGTCACCGCGCCCGCCGAGGGATCGACCGAGTGGACCACCGGGTCATGGAGATATCGACGGACGAGGAGGTCGATGTTGCGGTCCAGCGTGGCGGAGAACAAAAGGCGCTGACCGTCGGGGCGCACCTGGTCCAGCAGCTCGGTGACCTGGGGCATGAAACCCATGTCGGCCATCTGGTCGGCCTCGTCCAGGACGGTGATGCTCACCCGGTCGAGACGGCAGTCATTGCGCTCGACGAGATCGGAGAGTCGGCCCGGGGTCGCGACGACGACCTCGGCCCCGGCCCGCAGCGCGGCGGCCTGCCGCCCGATCGACATACCACCGACCACGGTGGCCAGCCGCACCTTCAGCAACTGGGCGTACGGGGTGAGCGCATCGGAGACCTGCTGGGCCAGCTCGCGGGTGGGAACGAGGATCAGTGCGCGCGGCTTCCGGGCCTCGGCCCGCTGTCCTGCCGTGCGCACGAGGAGCGCGAGGCCGAAGGCGAGCGTCTTGCCCGATCCGGTGCGCCCGCGGCCCAGGACGTCGCGTCCAGCGAGGGAGTTCGGCAGTGTGGCGGCCTGGATCGGGAACGGCTCGTTCACACCGAGGCTGGTGAGCTTCTCCAGCAACGCGACGGGGAGGTCCAGCTCACCGAAGGCCGCAACCGGGGGGAGGGCCGGGGTGATGGTCTGCGGCAGCGCGAACTCGCCCTGCGGTGCGGCGGGACGGCGCCCGTCGCCGCCTGCACGGGCGCCGGGGCGCCCCTGGCCGCCCTGCCGACGGGTCTTGGCAAAACGGTCGCTCGTACGAGCTGAGCGGTTCATGAAGAACCTTCCTCGATATGGCACGTATCGAGGAATTCTCGGCAGCGATAAACCGAATGAATTGCAAGAACGAACCGAATCCGACTTCCGGGCGGTACCCAGGGGTCCACGCTCTGCGAAATGCAAAAATGCCCGACGACATAAAGTCATCAAAGGCACTTGGAGTCTGCGGGAACCACAACTGACGTCAACTTTAGCACGGCACGCGCACCTGAGCGCGAAAAGTACCATTATCGACCGCCAGGCCGGCCGGGAGAGCCCACGCAGACCTGCTGCGCGGACTCTCCCAGGCGTCGTCAGGCCACCTGTGCGGCGGGGCGCAGCGCCGGGACCTCGATGGCGTGGGGGTACACGGCCGACCGGTGCTGGAAGGAGAGGATCTTCGGGTTCTGGACCACGCCGTCGCGAATCTCGATGGCGTTTCTGACCGTGGCGTCGGCCTCCCAAGCGGCGGGGCCGCTCATGACCTTGCGGAGATAGGGAAGGAGCGCCTCGCTGATCTCCCATGTGGCCGAGTTCCACAGGTGGGACGGGCTGTGATCCACGGCGTAGTAGTGGCAGTCCGGCCCCACCGAGGGCATGGGCTCGCCGAAGGTGGTCGGACGGGCCCATTCGAAGCCCATGCCCGCGTCACAGGCGACGTCGATGAAAAAGGTGCCCGGCCGGAACAGGGCGAGTTCCTCGTCGGTGACGAACATCAGCGGCGCGTCGGTGTCCTGCCGGATGCAGTTGACGATGATGTCGAACCCGGCCAGGTACTCCGCGAGCGGCACGGGACCGGCCGCGGTGAGGGCCCGAAGCCGCGACGGATCGTCCTCCTGCTCCTCGAAGTGGCCCATCACGACCGACGGCATCGGCGAGGCCACGGCCGCCGCGGCGCGCTGGGTGAGCACCGTGACGTCGGAGACTCCCATGGCGCCGAGGCCGGTGACCGCTCCGCGCGCCGTGGCGCCGAAGCTGATGACCACCGCACGCATGCGGCGGCCATAACTACCCGTCAGCCCACCGAGCTGCAGGGCGTGCAGCACCGAGCAGTAGCCCGCGAGTTCGTTGTTCTTGTGGAACACATGGACGCTGAAGGCTCCCGTGGACGTCCAGTGGTTCATGGCCTCCCAGGCGACAAGGGTCAGTTTCTGGTCGATGCCGACCTGGGTCATCTTCTCGTCCTGCACACAGTGCGGCCATCCCCACAGCACCTGACCCTCGCGCAGTTCGGCGACGTCGTCGTGCATCGGTTTGGGCAGCAGCAGCACATCGCACTCGGCGAGAAGCCGCTCTCGGGAGCGCAGGCCTCCCACGAGATGTCGCAGGGCCTCGTCGCCGACGCCGAACCGCCGGCCGTAGCCTTCTTCTAGGAAGATCTTTTCGCGTACGTCCGGGGCGATCCGGTCGAGGTGGCCGGGGTGCAACGGCAACCGGAACTCGTTCTCCTTGCGGGAGGAGGCAAGCACTCCCAGGCTCATCAGACTCATGCGCTTCCCTGTCATTTCACTCTTGTTCATCGCGGGTGTGTGAAGCGAGGTGCCGGAGGGCCTCGGAAACAGCGTGAGAACCAAGAGGTCCGCTAACGCGGGGCGCGGGACGGAATGCGAAAGACGGCGCAATTGCGCTGGCCAGGAGGCATGGGGCGGCTCATTTCCAGCCGGACCACATGGGCCCGGGCCTTGCCGTTCCCCGAGAACGACGCCGAAACGGATGACGGCATGCGAGGTGCGCTCGGTAGCACCACCGTACCCCCGTCCCCCACGGGCTCGGCCGCCGGGAGTCAGTCGTCGTTGTCGCCCGTATCGGGAACAGGCGAGGGAGTGTGGAATGCGGAAGAAAACCTGGTGCCACGGTGCAGACTTCCCGCCGGATTCCCACGGATCGCGCAGAGAGGCGCCACCCATGGGCGTGCAGGATTGTGCCGCTGCCGAAGCCGCCATGGAGCTCGACGAACTCGACCGCGGTGTCGTCCACGCCCTGCAGATCCATCCCAGGGCCCCGTGGACGCTGGTCGGTGAGGTGCTCGGGGTCAACCCGGTCACCGCCGCGCGACGGTGGCATCGGCTGGAGGAGGCAGGCCTGGACGACGTGGAGGAGACCAGCAGGGTGCTGGCCGGGGTGCGGGAGGTCCGGTCGTGTGCGATCACGGCAGGCCCGCACAACCTGGTGATCGATGTCCGGCTGCGCGACCTGCGTGACGTGCACGCCTTCGAGGCCCATCTGTCACGCAGGCTGCCTCGCCTCACGGTCGCCGACCGCTCGGTGGTCCTGCGTACGGTCAAACACATGGGGCACCTACTGGACCGGGACGGCCGATGCACCGGAGTCGTACCCCTCAGGCACCCACAAGGACCGCGTTCCGCCGCCGTGGAGCGGGCCACGGGACAGGTTCTGCAGGGCGGGCCCGCCTGAGCAGCAAAAGCGCCGGCCCGGCGTCAGGCAGCGCCAAGAAAGCTCAGCCGCACCTGACGGTTTGGATTGTCCCTGTTCGTGTCCACCAGGCACACCGACTGCCACGTCCCCAGTTCCAGCCTCCCGCCCAGCACCGGAAGCGTCGCGTGGGGCGGGACGACGGCGGGGAGTACATGGTCACGGCCGTGCCCGGGGCTGCCGTGGCGGTGCTGCCAGCGGTCGTCCGCGGGGAGCAGGGAGTGCAGCGCGGCGAGGAGGTCGTCGTCGCTTCCGGCGCCGGTCTCGATGATCGCGACACCGGCGGTGGCGTGGGGCACGAAGACATTCAGGAGGCCGTCGCGGCCCGCCGCCACCTCTCGGAGGAAGGCCTCGCAGTCGCGGGTGAGGTCGACGACCGTCTCCGCCGAACCGGTGGCGACGTTCAGGACTCGAGTGGTGAAGGCATCGGGCATGACCCGATTCTCACCCGTCCGCGGGATTCCGCACACGACCGACAGCCCGCACCCTTGTACAGGCGTTCCGTTCCGCCATGCACGCGTTCCATTCCGCGAGACACCATTGACCGGGCATGGAGCACCTGGCTACTTTCACCCGCATGTTGCGTTCAGCCATGCTCACCACGCGCGGTCACATCGACCTGCTGCGGGTGGCCTCCGCCGTGTGTCGCCGCGGCCGCTGACGCCCTTTCACTCCCCCGTTCCACCGTGCCCTCGCTCCGCTCCACCCGCACGTCGCGGCTCACCCCGAGCCGCTGACGCGGCGGAGCCACGGCGTATTCCTCTCCGGCCGCTCTCCTCCCCGTGGAGCACTCATGAGCATCAGCCATGCCCCACCCAGCCCCGCCTAGCCCGATATATCGGATATGCCCAAGAGTGATGCGGCCCGGTCGGCGCCACCCGAGCTCGTTCCGATCGTCCCCCTCTCCACCCGCCGCACCCGCGTGCCCCGCTGGCTGCGCCGCACCTCCGGCCCGCTCCTGCTGCTCACGCTGTGGCAACTCCTCAGCAGCACAAAGGTGTTGACCCCCGTCATCCTCGCCTCTCCGGGCACCATCGCACGGGTCGGCGGCAATCTGATCGCCGACGGTTCGCTGCCGAACGCGATGGGCGTCTCCTTGCAGCGCGTCGCGGTGGGACTGTTGCTCGGAACCCTCGTCGGCACCGGACTCGCCCTCGTCTCCGGGCTCTTCCGTGTCGGCGAGGACCTCGTGGACGCGAGCGTCCAGATGCTGCGGACGGTGCCCTTCGTGGGACTGATCCCGCTGTTCATCATCTGGTTCGGCATCGGCGAGGCCCCGAAGATCGCGATCATCACCCTGGGGGTGTCCTTCCCCCTCTATCTGAACGTGTACGCCGGTATCCGCGGCGTCGATTCCCAGCTCATCGAGGCCGGGGAGTCCCTCGGCCTCTCCCGGTGGGGGCTCGTCCGGCATGTCGTGCTGCCGGGCGCGCTGCCCGGGGCGATGACCGGGCTTCGCTACTCCCTCGGTATCGCCTGGCTCGCTCTCGTCTTCGCCGAGCAGATCAACGCGGACGCCGGGATCGGTTTCCTCATGGTGCAGGCCCGTGACTTCCTGCGGACCGATGTGATCGTGGTCTGCCTGATCGTCTACGCCTTTCTCGGCCTGCTCGCCGACTTCACCGTCCGCTCCCTCGAAAGGCTGCTGCTGCAATGGCGACCGACGTTCACGGGCCGGTGACCCTCGAGAAGGGCGCCACCGCCCAGCAGAAGACCGCGACCGGTCGGCAACACCCGACCGCCCAGGCCCCCGCGGTACGCGTACAGGGACTGACCCGCTCCTTCGACGGGCGCGCCGTCATCGACGACCTCCGGCTCGACGTGCGTCCCGGCGAGTTCGTGGCCCTGCTCGGCCGCAGCGGCTGCGGCAAGTCCACGCTGCTGCGCATCCTCGCCGGGCTCGACCGTGACATCGAGGGCACTGTGCTCGTCCCGCGGCGCAAGGCCGTCGCGTTCCAGGCGCCCCGGCTCATGCCGTGGAAGAAGGTGTGGCGCAACGTCCTGCTGGGCCTGCCCGGCAAGCCCGAACGCGCCGTCGCCGAGCAGGCGCTGACCGAGGTCGGACTCACTCACCGCGCGAACGCCTGGCCCAAGACGCTCTCCGGCGGCGAGGCCCAACGTGCCTCGCTGGCCAGTGCGTTGGTCCGCGAACCCGATCTGCTGCTGCTCGACGAGCCGTTCGGCGCGTTGGACGCCCTCACCCGCATCAAGGCACAGCGGCTCGTCGGCGAACTGTGGCGGCGCCGCGGCTGTGCCGTGCTGCTGGTCACGCATGACGTCGAGGAGGCCGTGCTGCTCGCCGACCGGGTCCTCGTCATGGACGGCGGTGTCATCGCGTACGAGACCCAGGTCGACCTGGACCGGCCGCGCGACATCGCCGACCCCCGCTTCGCCGAACTGCGTGCCGGCCTCCTGGAGCGCCTGGGCGTCGACACCGTCGCCTGAGCTCCCCCTCCCCACCCATCAGTCGCCCTTCGCCGTCACCTCACAGTCACTTCACCTGAACCAGTCGAACGGAATCGCCATGCGCCGACACCTCGTCCCCGCAGCCCTGCTCCTCCCCCTGACCCTGCTACTGGCCGCCTGCGGCGGGAACTCGGCCGCCGACACCGCGGGGGCCCGAACCGATGGCAAGGGTTCCCTCACGCTCAACGTCGGTGACCAGAAAGGTGGTTCCGAGGCGGTGCTGCGGGCCGCCGGAGAACTCGAGAGCCTCAACTACAAGATCAAGTGGTCGACGTTCACATCCGGTCCGCCCCTCCTGGAGGCCGTCAACGCCAAGGCCGTCGACATCGGCGGCGTCGGCAACACCCCGCCCGTCTTCGCGGCCGGCGCGGGCTCGAGGGTCTCGGTGGTGGCCGCCTGGCACGGCACGTCCAAGGGCGAGGCCATCCTCGTACCGAAGGACTCGTCGCTGCGGAAGCCCGAGGAGCTCAAGGGCAGGTCCATCGCCGTGGCACAGGGTTCGTCCGCGCACTTCCAGCTGATCGCCTCGCTCAAGAAGGCCGGTCTGAAGCTGAGCGATGTGAAGGTCAAGTATCTGCAGCCCGCCGACGCGCTCGCCGCGTTCACCGGCGGCAAGGTGGACGCGTGGGCGGTGTGGGACCCGTACACCTCACAGGTCCTCGACACCAAGCAGGGCCGGATCCTGACCGACGGGGACGGCGTCGTCAACGGGCTCAGCTTCCAGGTGGCGGCACCGAGTGCGCTGAAGGACACCAAGAGGGCCGCGGCCATCAAGGACTATCTGGAGCGGCTGCGGCGCGCCCAGGACTGGGTGTACCGGCATCCGGACGCCTGGGCCAAGGTGTGGGCGAAGGACACCGGACTGCCGTACGAGGTGGCGCTCGCCTCGGTGAAGCGCACCAACGCCAGCCGGATCGCGGTCGCCGTCGACAAGCCGCTCATCGCGTCGGAGCAGCAGATCGCGGACACCTTCACCGAGCTGAAGCTGATCCCGGGCAAGGTCGACTTCGCCGCCTTCGTGGACACCCGTTTCAACGACGGGCTGCCGCCCTCCACCACCACGCCCCGCGTCTACAAGGACTCCTGACCGCCGTCCGTCCGTACCGGTTCCCGCCCGACAGAGGTCGCGCGTCGGGTGGCTCACAGGCATCGCCGTTCGGGAAGATCCCGCACCCCGGTCGAGTTAGTGGAAGCGTGAACAACACCGGGGTGCAGGCGCGCGAAGTCCGCGAGGTCGATGTCGTCGTCATAGGCGCTGGACAGGCAGGACTGTCCAGCGCCTATCACCTGCGGCGGGGCGGTTTCGAGCCGGAGCGGGACTTCGTGGTGCTGGATCACGCACCGCGTCCGGGCGGCGCCTGGCAGTTCCGGTGGCCGTCACTGACGTACGGCAAGGTGCACGGGATGCACTCCCTGCCCGGTATGGAGCTGGAGGGCGCGGACCCGGCGCGGCCGTCCTCCGAGGTGATCGCGGAGTACTTCGACACCTACGAGCGCACCTTCGACCTGCGGGTAAGGCGGCCGGTGGACGTGCGGGCCGTGCGCGAGGGTGCCGGCGGGCGGCTGCTGGTCGAGTCCTTTGACGGTACGTGGTCGACGCGGGCGCTGATCAATGCCACGGGCACCTGGGACCGGCCGTTCTGGCCGCGCTATCCGGGCCAGGAGACCTTCCGTGGGCGGCAGTTGCACACGGCGCAGTACCCGGGGCCCGAGGAGTTCGCCGGGCAGCGGGTGGTCGTCGTGGGCGGCGGCGCGTCCGGCACCCAGCATCTGATGGAGATCGCCCCGTACGCGGCCGCGACGACCTGGGTGACACGGCGGCCGCCCGTCTTCCGTGAGGGACCCTTCACCGAGGACGTGGGGCGAGCGGCCGTCGCGCTGGTGGAGGAACGGGTCCGGCAGGGGCTGCCTCCCAAGAGTGTCGTGTCGGTGACGGGGCTGCCGCTGAACGACGCGATCCGGCAGGCTCTGGCCGACGGCGTGCTGGACCGGCAGCCGATGTTCGACCGGATCACCCCGGACGGCGTCGAATGGGCCGACGGCCGTCACGTCGACGCGGACGTCATCCTGTGGGCGACCGGCTTTCGTGCCGCCCTCGACCATCTGACGCCGCTGCGGCTGCGTGAGCCGGGCGGCGGCATCGGCGTCGAGGGGACGCGCGCGCTCGCCGATCCCCGGATCCATCTGGTCGGGTACGGGCCTTCCGCCAGCACCATCGGCGCCAACCGGGCCGGGCGCGCGGCGGTACGGGACATCAGGCGGCTGCTGGCGGGAGTGACCGTCGGCGCCTGATGCCCCGTGGCCGGCTCGGAGACCTCGCGGGCTGGGTCGGCCGGGCACCGGGCACCGCGCTTCAGCGCGGGGTCGAGGCGGATGGCGAGCCCGGGACCGGGGTCGAAATCGCGTTCGAGTTCGAGGAGGAGGGGGAGGCGCTCCTCCGGAGCCGGTTGAATTCGGCGACGTTCCTCTGCTGCTCCTCGTAGCTGGCCGTGAACCGGGTGTCGCCCGGCTTGACCGTGACGAAGTACAGCCAGCCGCCCGGGATGGGATTGATCGCGGCACGCATCGCGGCTTCGCCCGGGTTGGCGATCGGTGTGGGCGGCAGCCCCATGCGCTGGTACGAGTTGTAGGGGCTCTCGAGCTTCGTGTCGTTCGTGGTCGTGGTCGGCGTGAAGCGGTTCAGCGCATAGTTGAGGGTCGAGTCCAACTGCAGCGGCATGCCACGCTCCAGGCGGTTGAAGATGACCCGGGCCACCTTGCCCATGTCGGCCTTGGTGACGGCCTCGGCCTGGATGATGCTCGCGATGGTGATCGCCTGATAGATGTTCATCGCATTGCGCTGGGCGCCCGCGGTGACCGGGCTGCCGCTGAACTTCTTGTTCGCGGTGTTGACCATGAGCGCCAGCAGGGACTCGGGGGTCGCCGTCTTGCCGAGGGGGTACGTCGCCGGGTAGAGGTACCCCTCGGGGTTGCCCTCCGCGTCATTGGGCAACTTGAGGTTGGCCTTGGCCAGGGACTTCTTGGTGGATCCCAGGGGCAGCGCGAGGGCCTTGTCGACAGCCTCGTAGACCTGGCCGGTGCGCCAGCCCTCCCGGATGACGAGGGACGTGGGCCGCGTCTCCTCGTCCTCCGTGGTCGGGGTGAGCAGCGGCACCGCCACGGCGGTGGCCACCACGACGGCTCCGGTCGCGATGAGGGCGACCCGTCCCCGGCGCGTCAGTCGAATCGTGCTCCGTGGCGGAGTGTTCATCTGCATGCGGGCACGGTAACCCGCTAAAGCCTATAAACCCGACATATCGTCATCTTGTCGACTCCAGTTGGGCGTCCCGGTGGACGAGCGCCGCATAGCGCCCCTCCCGCTCCAACAGCTCCTCGTGCGTGCCGCGTTCGACCGCGCGGCCGGAGTCCAGGACGACGATCTGGTCGGCGCCACGGATGGTGGAGAGCCGGTGCGCGATGGTGAGCGTGGTCCGGTTGGCCGACAGGGCGTCGATGGCCTCCTGCACGGCGTACTCCGTGCGGGTGTCCAGCGCGCTGGTCGCCTCGTCGAGGATGAGGACCGGCGGGTCCCGCAGGATCGTGCGGGCGATGGCGAGGCGCTGCTTCTCGCCGCCGGAGAACCGGTGGCCGCGCTCACCCACGACCGTGTCGTACCCGTCGGGCAGTGACGCGATGTGGTCGTGGATCTGGGCCGCCCTGGCCGCCGCCTGCAGTTCCTCGTCGGTGGCGTCGGGCCTGGCGAAGCGCAGGTTGTCCGCGACCGAGGCATGGAAGAGGTACGTCTCCTGGGAGACGACGCCGATCCCGCGGGCGAGCGTGTCGAAGTCGAGGTCCCGAACGTCGACGCCGTCCAGCGTGACGCGGCCGCCCGTGACGTCGTACAGCCGTGGCACCAGATAGCTGAGCGTGGACTTGCCGGAGCCGGTCGGGCCGACGACGGCGAGACTGCCGCCCGCGGGGACGGTGATGTCGATGCCCTCGAGGATCGGACCGCTCTTGTCGTCGTAGCGGAACTCGACGTCCTCGAAGCGGATCTCGCCCTTGACCTGGTCGAGGTGGACCGGGTGCTCCGGCTCGGTGATGTCGATGGGCAGGTCGAGGTACTCGAAGATGCGCTGGAAGAGCGCGAGCGAGGTCTGGATCTGGACACCGGTGGACAGCAGGCCGACCGTCGGCCGGAACAGACCCTGCTGGAGCGAGACGAAGGCGACGAGCGTGCCGATCGACACGGACGGGCCGCCGAACTGGAGGGCCATGCCCGCGGCCCAGTAGATGACGGCCGGCATGGCGGCCATGACGATGCCGATGACGGACATGCGCCAGCGGCCCGCCATGTTCGACTTCACCTCGAGGTCGACCAGGCTGTCGGACTCGGCCTCGAACGCCTTGGTGAGCGAATCGCCGCGGCCCATGGTGCGGCCGAGCAGGATGCCGCTGACGGAGAGCGACTCGGTCACGGTGGCGGCCATCGCGGCCATCTGCTTCTGACGCTGGGTCGCTATCTTCTTGCGTTCGTTGCCGACCCGCCGGCTGATCCACACGAAGACCGGCAGCAGGAGCAGCGAGACCACGGTGAGCCGCCAGTCCAGGGCGACCATCGCGACGATCGTGGCGACCACGCTGGTGAGGTTGGAGACCAGCGAGGTGGCGGTGGAGGTCACGGTCGCCTGCATGCCGCCGATGTCGTTGGCGATGCGGGACTGGACCTCGCCGGTACGGGTCCGCGTGAAGAAGGCGAGCGACATGCGCTGCAGCCGGCCGTAGACGGCGGTGCGCAGGTCGTGCATGACGCGCTGGCCGACAGTTGTGGAGATCAGGGTCTGCAGGACGCCGAAGATGCTGGTGACGACCGCGCTGAGGATCATGCCGAGCGCGAGCAGGCTCAGCAGACCGGTGCGGCCCTGGGGGATCGCGACGTCCAGGGTCTCCTTCAGCAGGAAGGGGGTCGCGACGGTGACCAGGGACGAGGCGCCGACCAGCAGGCCGACGATCGCGAGGCGGCCGCGGTAGGGCCGGAACAGCTTCAGGATGCGGCGCACCTGCCGTGGCTGTTCGCCCTCGGCGGGTGACGGGGTCCAGGTGGATTGGTCGGGACGCATGGGCTCCTACGGGAGGTGAGACGACGGCTACGCAGGGCAGGCAAACAATGACTGGCGGAGCCTAGCTCATTGTTACCTATACTCACAATGAACCGCATCCTGATATTGTTCCCGCATGACCACCCCCGATGCCGACGGCCTGCTCGCCGAGCAGTTGCTGCGGCTGACCCGACGTGTGCACCGCATCCAGAAGCGGCACCTGGAGCAGCGTGAGCTGGGCATCACCCCGGCCCAGTCCCGGCTGCTGCGCACACTCGCGCACTACAGCTCACCCCCGCGCATGGCCGATCTCGCCGAGCGCCTGGAGGTGGTGCCCCGGGCCGTGACCACGCTGGTCGACGGCCTGGAGGCGAGCGGGAAGGTGCGTCGGGTCCCCGATCCCACCAATCGGAGGGTGATCCGGATCGAGGTCACGGACGAGGGGCGCGAGGCACTGCGGGAGCTGCGCGGCGCACGCCGGTCGGCCGCGGAGGAGATCCTGGCGCCGTTGACGGACGAGCAGCGCGAAATACTCGGGGGGCTGCTGGACACGCTGGTGGACGGCATGCCCAGGCTTGAGCAGCGCTGCTGAGGGGTTGTCATTGGCGCGCTCGTGGCGCGGCGGACAAGCGGCGGACAAATCGACGGGCCGCGGCCCCCACTCCGTACGACTGGAGTGGGCGCGCGCGACCCGTTCCGGGGATCCGGGGCGGTGACCCGTCCCGGGTCGGTCAACCGACCTCGGGGGCAGGCTCCTTGGCCGAATGGGCGGAGACTTCCGCCTTGGCCGAATGGGCGGGGACGTCCGCCCTGGTCGATTCGGACCCCGGTTCTTCCGTAGGCGACTCCTGCGTCCGCGGCGCGTCGTCCTCCTCCACGAACGCGATCTCGCCGTCCAGCATCTTCTTCGCCCGTTCCGTGTCGAGCGCGCCCTCCCAGCGGGACACCGCGAAGACGGCGACGCAGTTGCCGACCAGGTTCGTGGCGACGCGCATCGAGTCCATGATGCGGTCCACGCCGAGGAGGAGGGCGACCGCTCCGGCGGGGATGACACCGAGCGAGGACGCCGTCGCGGAGAGGGCCAGGAAGGCGGACCCGGGTACGCCCGCCATGCCCTTGCTGGTCAGCATGAGCACTAGGACCACCGTGATCTGCTGGCCCAGGCTCAGATCCACCCCCACCGCCTGCGCGATGAACAACGTACCGATGGACAGATAGATCGAGGCGCCGTCGAGGTTGAAGGAGTAGCCGGTGGGCAGGACCAGGCCCACGGCGTCGTCGCGGCAGCCCGCCTGGCGCAGCTTCTGCATCATGCGGGGCATGACTGTCTCGCTGGAGGCGGTACCGAGCGCGAGCAGCATCTCCTCGCGGGTGTAACGGACGAACTTCCACAGGCTGAGCCCGGTGACCGCCTTCAGGGCGACGGCGAGCAGCGCGAGGAACAGCAGCGCGACCGCGTAGCACAGGACGATCAGCTTGCCGTACGTCTTGATGACGCCGAGCCCGTACTCCCCCACGAGGTGGACCATGGCACCGAACACCGCGAGCGGGGCCAGCTTCATGATGAAGCCGACGATCGCGAAGACGACGTCCTGGACCTGCTCGATGGCGGGCAGCACCTTGGTGTTGCCGAGGTGGAGCAGTGCCGCGCCCACCAGGCAGGCGAGGACGAGGACTTGGAGCAGGGAGTTCTCGACGAAGGCCCCGACCGCGCTCTGCGGCAGCGCGTTCAGGATGAATTCGCCGGTCGACGGGAGCGAGCCGCCGCCGGTCTTGCCGTCGACGGCCGCGGCGTCGAGCTTCGAGGGGTCGGCGTGCATGCCCGAGCCCGGACCGACGACGTTCGCCGCGATCAGTCCGAGGAGCAGCGCGGCGGTGGACGCGACCTCGAACCAGACCAGGGCTTTGAGCCCGATCCGGCCGAAGGCCTTCAGGTCACCGGCCCTGGTGATGCCGACGACGACCACACAGAACACGAGCGGTGAGATGACCGCCTTGATGAGGCGTACGAAACCGTCGCCGAGCGGCTGGAAGGTCGTGGCCGTGTCCGGCCACAGCCTTCCGACGACGATTCCGAGTACGAGCGCGAAGGCGACCTGCGCGAACAGTGAGGTACGCAGTATGCGTGCGACGCGTCGCGGGGACGGTACAGACGGCGGCACGGGCACTCCTCCGGGGGGACTTCTGCTATGCGGAAACTTCCTTCCACAGCGATCGCTATTGAGGAGTTGCCGGTGCCGCCGGATACCTCTGTGTCACGTCCATGTAAATCCTGGAACAGACGTGCCGTTCCCCACCCGGGGCCCCAGCAGGCTCAGCAGTCGCTGCGGTCCCGCGTCAGCACTCCCTGCACGGTGACCAGAACGCGGTCGTAGCAGCCGTCCGAGCCGTACAGCCGGTAGCGCTCACTCGTCGTACCGACCGCATGCCGTTGGTCGCGGGGCACGTTCGCGGTATACGTCGCGTCTCCCGCGTACGTGTCGTCGAGCCGGGACCACGTGGTGCGCCGGCCGCCGTGCGTCTCGTCGACCGCGGCCCGGTCGCCGAGCGTCAGGACGGTCCGCAACCGGTCGTCCGCGGCGAGCGTCGTGGTGCCGTCCATGGTGTACGTGCGGTGGGTGCGCGTCACGCCGACCGGTCCCCGCCCGTCGACGGTGACCGTCTCGTCGTCGGTCCAGGTGGCCTTGAGCGCGTCCGTGTTCTCCCCGTCGGTCCAGCGGTGCGCGGAGGTGTTGGCGAGCGTGCGGCGCACGGTGGTCCACACCCGGCCGTGCGAGGTGTCGACGTATCCGGCGGTCGTCAGCCGGTGCCCGCCCACGGCGTCGAGCCGTTCTTGCGAACCGGGCGTGTACGTCGAGGAGTTGGTGAGGTCGCCCGCCCTGACCTCGGTGAGCGCGCCGCTCACGTGCGCGCGCTTCGCGTCCTGCCAGACGAGGACATTGACCGGAGCGCTCCAGCCGGTCTGGCCCGTGGGGACGCCCACGACGGAGACGTCGATCCGGTGCGGACGACCGTCGTTGAGGAGACCGGCATAGGGCGTGAGGTCGTATTCGATCGGCTTGATGTCGAAGGCGCGCGGGCCCGGGATCACGTACCAGAGGAAGGGGTTGGACCAGCCGCCGGTCCACACGGTCGGGAACGGCTCGGCGATGCCCGCGAGTTGGCCGTCCACCTTGATCTGCACCTCGCGGTAGGGTCCCTTGTCCGCCTTGCAGGAGTACGGGGCGGGGTCGGGCACCGTCAGGTACCAGTACTCCTCGCAGCCGCCGCCGGAGCCGGTCGCGTACACCTCGGCGACGATGCGCTCGCTGTTGCGCGGGGTGGTGAGGGTGCCGTCCTGGAGGGTGAGGACACGGTCGGGGGTCGCGGCGGACTTCACGGCGCCGCCCTCCGCGTAGAAGGTCAGGGTCACCTTCACGTCGAGGACTCCGGTGTACGTGTCGTCGACGACGTTCCCGATGAGCATCTCGACGTCGCCGCCGCGCCGGAACGTGTCGCTGTACCTGGTCACGTCCTTCTCTACGGACCACTCGATGCCGTCGGGCGAGGGTTCCGGGGTGGAGGTGCGGAGGATCTCCACGCCGCCGATGTGGAGATAGCCGAGCCGGTCGAACTGGCGTCCCTTGACCTTGCCGTCGAGCCGCAGGACGACCTTGCTCCAGCGGTCGCCGCAGCCGCTCGGCGGTGTGTACGTGCCCCGGTACGGCGTGAAGTCACGGAACTGCGCCTCGGCGACCGTCACCGCGCAGGACTTGGTGGCGGGTCTCGCCACCGGCGGGGCGGCGGTCACGGGGTCGTGCCAGTCGGTGCCGAACTCGGCGGGCTTCTCGGCTGCAGTCCCGGAGGGCGTATCGGCGGCAGTCCCGGAGGGCGTATCGGCGGCAGTCCCGGAGGGCGTATCGGCGGCAGTCCCGGAGGGCGTATCGGCGGCAGTCCCGGAGGGCGTATCGGC
>NZ_JBHVST010000024.1:99381-120693 GCF_042885015.1 Streptomyces sp. NPDC058086
GGCAGTCCCGGAGGGCGTCCCAGAGGGCGCGTCGTGGGGCGTATCGGCGGTCTGATCCGCCGGCCGGGCGGGAGTGCCGACGGCCCGGACAGCGTCCGCCGGCGGTGCCGCCGAGGCCGGGACCGCTCCCAGGAAGGTGCTCGCCGAGAGGATCACTCCGGCGAGCATGGACATGGCAATCCGTCTTCTCATGTGCGGTGTTCTACGGGGGAGTCGGCCCGCCCCGCAATGGGCACTCGGTGACCGCACCACGTGGGGCGGCCCGGTGGGCCACGGCCGCTACACCTTCAGATCGGCCTTGTCCCCCATCACGATGACAGGGTGCTGATGCGGGTCGAGCGTCCGCAGGAGATATTCCATGGCCGACTTGGGCACGCTGACACACGCGGACGTACCGCTGCCGTGGTCCATGTGCAGCCAGATACTGCCGCCCTTCGTCTGACCCAGGGGGCGGTCCGGATTGTCCGGCGGGGTACCCACACGGCGGTTGTAGTTGATGGCGACGACGTAGTCGAAGTCGTGCCAGTGCGACCTGGCCCAGTCGCGGGGAGCCTGATAAGCCGCCGAGTGGTCGTACGGGAGCAGGGCGCCCGGGTCGTCGAGCACTCCGCCCGCGTCGGTGAGCGAGAACACCCCGACGGGGCTGCGCTTGTCGCCCTCGTGATGGTCGGTGGTCCAGCCCTTCGTCCCGTTGTGCGCGTGCCAGGAACGCCGCACCTCCCAGGTGGAACCGGATTTCGCGTACAGCACGACCGTGGAGTCGGCGGAGTCCCTGCCCTCGCCGTAGACCGCCACCACCTGGTGGGAGTCGGACGGGATCCGGGCCTGCAGGCGGTTGCCGACCTCCGGTATCCGGGTCAGATCGACGGTACGTACGGGGGCTTGTTCGCCCTTGGCACCGGCTCCGCCGTGGCCCTTCACCGCGCCGCTCCCCCCTCCGGAGCCACCGCAGGCCGACAGGAACACAGCGAGGGCACCGCACGCCACAGCGGTGAACCCCGTACGCCTCGCGCTGTCTTTTCGCATGCGCCCCATCGTTGCATCACGTATCGGACGAATAACCCCTACCCCCCCGACTTCTCGGTCAGGTGTTGCCTTTCCGGGCACACTTTCGATGGGCCGGAGGTGGTCCCAGCCTTGCCTCAGTGCCACTGCCCCCAACTCCTGTCCCACGAACTCGCGTCCCGACCCTCTGTCCTGAATCCATGTCCTGGGATGAAAAATCGTTTGCCTCCGGTCGCACCATGACGCGAACCTTTCACGGTTTGCTGCCGACCCCCCACGGTCGGTCGCCGGAACTCCACGGCTTCGCCCCGGCCCCATTCCCTGACCCCACCCCTTACACGAGCCACTGGGACGTCATGCAGATTCAAGACCTTCCCTATCCCGACCCGGGTGTGCCGGACGCGCGCTCGGGTCCCCGATTCCTGTGGTGGCTCGGCCGGAATCAGCTCGGAGGGCAGTTCAAGGCCCTTGCCTGGGGGCTGCTGCACTTCGTGGCCGTCTCCGGGCTGCCGTTCTGCGTCGGCCTCGCCGTCCAGGCCGTCGTCGACCGCTCCGGCACCCGACTCGCCCTGACCGGTGGGCTGCTGGTGCTGTGCGGCGCCTGCATCGCGCTCGGCGACACCATGCTGCACCGGGCCGCGGTCACCAACTGGATCACCGCCGCCGCGCGCGTCCAGCAGCTGCTGGCCCACAAGACCGCCCAGTTGGGCTCCGCCCTGACGCGACGTGTCGCGGCCGGCGAGGTCGTCGCGGTCTCGACCGGCGACGTCGAGAAGATCGGCTGGTTCGTGGAGGCCCTGTCGCGGTTCGCGGCGGCCGCCCTGACCGTCGTGCTGGTCTGTGTCGCCCTGGTCGTCTACCAGCCCGCGCTCGGCGTACTCGTCGCGGTGGGTGTGCCCGTCCTGGCGCTCGCCGTACTGCCGTTGCTGCCCCGTGCCACCCGGCGCGCGGACTTCCAGCGAGAGAAGGCCGGCCGCGCCACCGAGCTGGCCTCTGACACCGTCGCGGGCCTGCGCGTGCTGCGCGGCATCGGCGGTGAAGAACTGTTCCTCGACCGCTACCGCCGCGCCTCCCAGGAGGTCCGCCACGCGGCCGTGCGCAGCGCCCGGATGTGGTCGCTGATCTCGGCCATCCAGGTGCTGTTGCCCGGCCTGCTGATGATCGCCGTCATCTGGCGCGGCGTTCACCTGGCCCGCGACGGCCGGATCACGGTCGGCGAACTCGTCACCGTGTACAGCGCGGTCATGCTGCTCACCTACCCATTGCGACACTTCGAGGAGATCGCGATGGCCTACTCCTTCTCCCGCCCGTCCGCCAAGCGCGCCGCCCGGGTGCTGTCCCTGGAACGGGCCATGGACAGCGGCGGATCGCGCTCGGCCGAGGTACCGTCCGGCGATCTGTACGACCCCGCGACCGGGCTGCTCGCGCCCGCCGGGCGGCTCACCGCCGTGGTGTGCGGCGACCCGGACGCGGCGGGTGTGCTCGCCGCGCGGCTGGGTGGCCACCCCACGGAGGGGGGCACCTCGGTGCTCCTCGGAGGCGTACCCCTCGACGACTTGCCACTCGACTCCGCCCGTACGGCCGTCCTCGTCCAGGACAAGGACCCGGTGCTGCTGTCCGGCTCGCTGCGCGACCTGCTCGACGTGCCTTCCTCCGGTCTCGTCAGCGCCGAGGCCGCACTGACCGCCGCGCAGTGCGGAGACGTCCTGGACGCGCTCACCCAGGGGTCGTTGGACGCCGGGGACCCGATGGAGGCCCGCATCACCGAACGCGGACGCTCCCTCTCCGGCGGCCAGCGCCAGCGCCTGGCCCTGGCCCGGTCGCTGATCACGGACCCCGAAGTGCTGGTCCTCGACGAGCCGACCTCCGCCGTCGACTCGCACACCGAGGCCCGGATCGCCGATGGCGTGCGCGCCCTGCGCACCGGGCGCACGACGGTCGTCCTCACCTCCTCGCCGCTGCTCCTGGACCACGCGGACCGCGTCGTTCTGGTGCACGAGGGCGAGGTCGTGGCGGTCGGCATACACCGCGAGCTGGTACGCAGTGAGCCGCGGTACCGGGCCGTGGTGACCCGGGAGACCGATGACGAGGCCGCGCGGAGCAGTGCGCGGGAAGAAGACAGGGCCGCGCGCAGCCACATGCGGAAAGAGGACCAGGCCGACCTGAGCGGCGTACTGAAGGAACTGGAAGAAATCGAGGAGACTGCATGATCGGCCTGGCGCCACCGGCCTACGACCCGGCGGCCCCGACGACGGCGCACACCCTGCCCGTCGGTGCCCCCTCGACCGTACGCGCCTACGTGACCGAACTCTTCCGGCGCCACCGTCGGGCCTTCCTGCTGCTCATCGCCGCCAACACGGTGGCCGTGGTGGCCTCGATGGCCGGCCCCTATCTGTTGGGCGCGATCGTCGAGCGGGTCTCGGACCACGCGCGGGAGCTCCATCTGGAGCGCACCGCCGCACTGTTCGCCGTGGCACTCGTCGTACAGGCCGTGTTCGTACGCGAGGTGCGGCTGCGCGGGGCCGTGCTCGGCGAGCGGATGCTGGCCGATCTGCGGGAGGACTTCCTCGTACGGTCGGTCGGGCTGCCGCCCGGCGTCCTCGAGCGGGCCGGCACGGGCGACCTGCTGTCCCGCATCACCACGGACATCGACCGGCTCGCCAACGCGATGCGCGAAGCCGTACCGCAGCTCGCCATCGGCGTGGTGTGGGTGGCCCTGCTGCTCGGCGGGCTCGCCGTGACCGCGCCGCCGCTCGCCCCCGCCGTACTGGTAGCCGTGCCCATCCTGCTGATCGGCTGCCGCTGGTACTTCAAGCGCGCACCGTCCGCCTACCGCTCCGAGGCCGCCGGTTACGCCGCCGTCGCCGCCGCGCTCGCCGAGACCGTGGACGCGGGTCGCACCGTCGAGGCGCACCGCCTGGGCGAGCGCCGCATCGAGCTGTCGGAGCGCCGGATCAAGGAGTGGACGGCCTGGGAGCGCTACACGCTCTGGCTGCGCACGGTCCTCTTCCCGGTCATCGGTGTCACGCACGTGGTGATCCTCTGCTCGGTCCTGATGATCGGCGGGGTCTTCGTCCTTCAGGGCTGGATCGGTGTGGGGCAGCTGACGACGGGCGCGCTCATCGCTCAGATGCTCGTCGATCCGGTGGGACTGATCCTGCGCTGGTACGACGAGCTGCAGGTCGCCCAGGTGTCGCTGGGCCGGCTGGTCGGTGTCCGGGACATCGAGCCGGACGCGGGCGACCCGGAGATGGTCCCGGACGGGCGGGACGTGCGCGCGGACGAGGTGCGCTTCGGCTACCGGGCCGGGGTGGACGTGCTGCGCGAGATCTCCCTGGAGGTCTCCCCGGGCACCCGGCTCGCGCTGGTCGGACCGTCCGGCGCGGGTAAGTCCACGCTGGGCCGACTGCTCGCCGGGATCTACGCGCCCCGGGACGGCCGCGTCACGCTCGGCGGTGCCGAACTGTCCCGGATGCCCGCCGAGGCGGTCCGCTCCCATGTGGCCCTGGTCAACCAGGAGCACCACGTCTTCGTGGGCTCCCTGCGCGACAACCTGCTGCTCGCCAGGACGGGAGCGGCCGACGCCGAGCTGTGGGCGGCGCTCGGCGCGGTGGACGCGGACGGCTGGGCGCGGGCGCTGGACGAAGGTCTGGACACCGAGGTCGGCTCGGGCGGGCTCGCGCTCACCCCGGCCCAGGCCCAGCAGATCGCCCTGGCCCGGCTGGTCCTCGCCGATCCGCACACCCTGGTCCTGGACGAAGCGACCTCGCTGCTCGACCCGCGCGCGGCCCGTCATCTGGAACGCTCGTTGGCCCGCGTCCTCGACGGACGCACCGTGGTCGCCATCGCCCACCGGCTCCACACCGCCCACGACGCTGACGTCATCGCCGTCGTGGAGAACGGCCGGATCAGTGAGCTGGGCAGTCACGACGAGCTGGTCGCGGCGGACGGTGCCTACGCGGCGCTGTGGCGGTCCTGGCACGGGTGAGGGTGCCCTGCCGGTGCGGTCCGCGCTCGTGTGCGGCAGCGGTCGCACCGGCGCCCGGGACCCGCCTCCGTGGGCGCGCCCGCACCGCCTCGGACCGTGTGGCGTTGCGCAGTGCCGAACCGGAGTGGAAGGCTGGATAACGGCACCGGCTCGGGGAACGCCCGGGAACCACCCGGTTCGCGAAGGGCGAAGCCTGTGTCGAGTGGCCCGCGCGCCCGCCGTCGAGCGCGGTGGGATCGGGCTCGCCCGCATCACCTGGAGGTACCCGTGAACAGCGTCGACGGATGGGGAGACGACGTCTACCAGCCCGACGGATCCGAGGTACAGGACGACGCGGGGCTGCTCGACTCCGAGGACACCCTGCTCTCCGACGGTGTCGGTGACCCGCTCGACCGGGGCTGGTCCCCTCCGGAGCGGCCATGGGCGGTGGAGCACTCCGGGGTGACCGCCGCGGAGCGCCGACGGGGCGAGACTCTGGACCAGCGCCTCGCGGAGGAGATGCCCGACGTCGCCGAGCCGGACGGGGACGGCATCGGCGACTGCCAGGGCACCGACGGCGAACCCTGGGACAACGAAGTGGGCGCCAGCCGCTCCGGTCGTCTCGTCGCCCCCAATGAAGGAGCGCACGAGGACGACGAGAGCGGGCTGATCGCCACCGACGTCGGCATCGACGGCGCCGCGGCCTCGGCCGAGGAGGCCGCGATGCACATCGTCGACGAGGACACCGCGTCCGGCTGACCGGCCCCCGCCCCTCTCCCCCAAGGAGCACCCATGCAGCAGGACAAGCACCCCGACTACCGCGCCGTCGTCTTCCGCGACCGCGCCGCCGGGTACGCCTTCCTCACCCGGTCCACCGCGACGAGCGACCAGACCATCGAGTGGGACGACGGCGAGACCTACCCGGTCGTCGACGTCGAGATCTCCTCGGAGAGCCACCCCTTCTACACGGGCAAGGCCCGGACCGTGGACTCGGAGGGCCGGATCGCACAGTTCGAGAGGCGGTACGGCGGTGCGGGGCAGGGGACGGGCAAGGACGGGACGGCGTGAGGGGGTGCCCCGCGCGCTCGGGCACGAGGAGCTGACACTCCTTCTCGGGCATGCGGGGCTGACGCTCCTCCTGGGGCCCCCGGGGCTGACGCTCTCGCTCAGATGACGTTGAGCGCCGCCGCGCAGCCCACTCCGCCGAGCAGCATGAAGACCGGCATGAGCACCTTGAGCTCGACCCAGCTGCCGGCCCGGAAGCGCATGGCCTTGGGCGGGCCAATGGGGTACCAGCGCTTGCGGCCGATCGGGATGGGCCACAGGACCGGGCAGCCGGACACCGTCAGCGCGTCCCCGATGTCGTGTACCAGGGCTCCCAGGACGATCGGCAGGCCGAGCCACAGGTACTCCTGGCCCGGTGCGGTGAACAGCCAGTCCGAGCCGTTGCCCGGCTTGTCCAGGACTCCGGCGAGGATCCAGGCGCTGGTCGCCGCCAGCAGCCAGACCAGGACGTCGCTGCTGGAGCCGCGGGCGGCCCGCCACAGCAGGCCCTCGATCGCGAGCACCATGTGCACGAAGAGGATGGCCAGGACCGCCCAGCGGCCACCTGTGATCGCAAGGACCGCGGTGCCCGCGCCGATCATCACCGCCCACAGCCAGGTGTGCGTCAGCGTGCGATGGCCGCCGTTGCGCCGTGGGTCGCCCGCCTTGCGGGTCGACTTGTAGACGGCGTACGAGAGCTTGTCGACGATCTCGCACAGGGTCCGTGAGACGGGCCCGAAGGCCCGCGAGATCGTCGCCGCCTTGTGATCCAGGTCGGGGGCGAGCGCGGCACCCGCGCAGATCAGGGCGCCGACGAGGAGGACCGGCCAGGGCATCGTGTGACCGGCGGCGGCCGCCGCCGCTCCGACGCCGAGCCAGGCCGCGGCTCCCGAGAGTGAGTGTGCTGGTCCCATCATGGCCGTTCCCCGCCCCATTCTTCTTTCGCCGCTGTCCAGTTGCCCGCATACGCTGACGCTTCGTCGGCGCCACAGCGTAACGGTCGTGATCTTCGGACGAGCATCCGATTCCCCCATCGAGCGGGTTGACAGGCAAGATGGGGGCGTGACCCTTATCGATCAGCTGCCGCAGACCGCAGATCCCGACGCCCTCTACGAAGCCTTCGAGTCGTGGGCCGGAGAACGCGGTCTCACGCTCTACCCCCATCAGGAGGAGGCGCTGATCGAGGTGGTCTCGGGTGCGAACGTGATCGTCTCGACGCCCACCGGCTCGGGCAAGAGCATGATCGCCGCGGGCGCCCACTTCGCCGCGCTCGCCCGCGACGAGGTCACCTTCTACACGGCGCCGATCAAGGCACTCGTCTCGGAGAAGTTCTTCGAGCTGTGCAAGATCTTCGGCACCGAGAACGTCGGCATGCTGACCGGCGACGCCTCCGTGAACTCCGACGCCCCCATCATCTGCTGTACCGCCGAGGTGCTGGCGTCCATCGCGCTGCGGGACGGCAAGCACGCCGACGTCGGCCAGGTCGTCATGGACGAGTTCCACTTCTACGCGGAGGCCGACCGCGGCTGGGCGTGGCAGATCCCGATCCTGGAACTGCCACAGGCGCAGTTCATCCTGATGTCGGCGACGCTCGGCGACGTCTCGATGTTCGAGAAGGATCTCACCCGGCGCACCGGACGGCCCACGTCGGTGGTCCGCTCGGCGACCCGGCCCGTGCCGCTCTCCTACGAATACGTGCTGACCCCGCTGACGGAGACGCTCACCGAGCTGCTCGCGACCAAGCAGGCTCCGGTCTACATCGTCCACTTCACCCAGGCTCAGGCCGTGGAGCGGGCGCAGGCACTGATGAGCATCAACATGTGCACGCGCGAGGAGAAGGACCAGATCGCCGAGCTGATCGGCAACTTCCGGTTCACCACCAAGTTCGGCCGCAACCTCTCCCGGTACGTACGCCATGGCATCGGCGTGCACCACGCGGGCATGCTGCCCAAGTACCGGCGACTTGTGGAGAAGCTGGCCCAGGCCGGTCTGCTGAAGGTCATCTGTGGCACGGACACCCTCGGCGTCGGCGTCAACGTCCCGATCCGCACCGTGCTGTTCACGGCGCTGACGAAGTACGACGGCAACCGGGTGCGCACGCTCCGTGCCCGTGAGTTCCACCAGATCGCCGGCCGTGCCGGGCGCGCCGGATTCGACACGGCGGGCTTCGTGGTGGCGCAGGCTCCCGAGCACGTCATCGAGAACGAGAAGGCGCTCGCCAAGGCGGGCGACGACCCGAAGAAGCGCCGCAAGGTGGTCCGCAAGAAGGCTCCCGAAGGCTTTGTCGGCTGGACGGACAACACCTTCGAGAAGCTCATCGCCTCCGATCCCGAGCCGCTCACCTCCCGCTTCCGGGTCACCCACACCATGCTCCTGGCGGTGATCGCCCGGCCCGGGAACGCCTTCGAGGCGATGCGGCATCTGCTGGAGGACAACCACGAGCCGCGCAAGCAGCAGCTGCGGCACATCCGGCGGGCGATCGCGATCTACCGCTCGCTCCTCGACGGTGGCATCGTCGAGAAGCTCGACGAGCCGGACGCCACGGGCCGCATCGTGCGCCTCACCGTGGATCTGCAACAGGACTTCGCGCTCAATCAGCCGCTGTCGACCTTCGCGCTCGCCGCGTTCGAGCTGTTGGACCCCGAGTCCCCCTCCTACGCCCTGGACATGGTGTCCGTCGTGGAGTCCACGCTGGACGACCCGCGGCAGATCCTCGCCGCCCAGCAGAACAAGGCACGCGGCGAGGCCGTGGCGGCGATGAAGGCGGACGGCGTCGAGTACGAGGAGCGCATGGAGCGGCTCCAGGACGTGTCGTACCCCAAGCCGCTGGAGGAACTGCTCTTCCACGCCTACAACACCTACCGCAAGAGCCACCCGTGGGTCGGTGACCATCCGCTGTCGCCGAAGTCCGTCATCCGTGACATGTACGAACGGGCCATGTCCTTCACGGAGTTCGTCTCCCACTACGAGCTCGCCCGTACTGAGGGCATTGTCCTGCGCTACCTCGCGAGTGCCTACAAGGCGCTTGAACACACCGTCCCGGACGACCTCAAGTCCGAGGACCTGGAGGACCTGATCGCCTGGCTGGGCGAGCTGGTGCGCCAGGTCGACTCGAGCCTCCTCGACGAGTGGGAGCAGCTCGCCAACCCCGAGGAGATGACGGCCGAGGAGGCCCAGGAGAGGGCCGACCAGGTCAAGCCGGTCACGTCGAACGCCCGCGCCTTCCGTGTCCTCGTCCGCAACGCGATGTTCCGCCGTGTCGAACTCGCCGCCCTCGACAACGTCGACGAACTCGGCGAGATGGACGGCGAATCCGGCTGGGACGCCGACGCCTGGGGCGAGGCGATGGACAAGTACTGGGACGAGTACGAAGACCTCGGCACAGGCCCCGACGCCCGTGGCCCCAAGCTGCTGTCGATCGTGGAGGAGCCGCAGAACGGTCTGTGGCGCGTCCGTCAGACCTTCGCCGACCCGAACGGTGACCACGACTGGGGCATCAGCGCGGAGGTCGACCTCGTGGCCTCCGACGCGGAGGGTCGCGCGGTCGTCAAGGTCACCGACGTCGGCCAGTTGTGAGCACAGGAGAATCCCACACATGACGAACCCAGCCGAGAGGCTCGTCGACCTGCTCGACCTGGAGCAGATCGAGGTCAACATCTTCCGTGGCCGCAGCCCGGACGAAAAACTGCAGCGGGTCTTCGGCGGCCAGGTGGCGGGCCAGGCCCTGGTGGCGGCCGGGCGCACCACCGAGGGCGACCGGCCGGTGCACTCACTGCACGCGTACTTCCTTCGCCCGGGCCGACCGGGCGTGCCGATCGTGTACCAGGTCGAACGGGTCAGGGACGGGCTGTCGTTCACCACCCGTCGCGTCACCGCCGTGCAGCAGGGCCGCACGATCTTCAATCTGACCGCCTCCTTTCACAAGCCTGAGGAAGGGAGCTTCGAGCACCAGTTGCCGCCGGCCCGTGAGATCCCGCACCCGGAATCGCTGCCGACGGTCTCGCAGGAGATAACCGAGCATCTGGGCGCGCTTCCCGAGTCGCTGGAGCGCATGGCGCGCCGCCAGCCGTTCGACATCCGGTACGTGGACGGACTGCGCTGGACCCCGGAGGAGATCAAGGACGCGGAGCCGCGCAGCGCGGTGTGGATGCGTGCCGTCGGGCCGCTGGGCGACGACCCGCTCGTGCACACCTGCGCCCTCACCTACGCGAGCGACATGACCCTCCTGGACGCCGTCCGCATCCCGGTGGAGCCGCTGTGGGGTCCGCGCGGCTTCGACATGGCCTCGCTCGACCACGCGATGTGGTTCCACCGGCCGTTCCGCGCGGACGAGTGGTTCCTGTACGACCAGGAGTCACCGATCGCGACGGGCGGGCGCGGGCTGGCCCGCGGGCGCATCTACGACCTGGAGGGACGCCTGCTCGTCTCGGTCGTCCAGGAGGGGCTTTTCCGGGCGCTGTAAGGATGCAGGAAGGGGCCCGGCCCCCGGGGAAGAAGCCGTCCGGGGAGGACTCGTCAGGGCGTCGCGGGCAGGAGCGCCGCGTCAGGGGTTTCTGCGGCGCAGCCACCCGAGGAGCCTCCGTGGCCGCTCGGGCTCCATGCTCGGGGCGCGGTCGTCGAGGGCGGCTTCCCGGGGTCGCGAGGCCGTTGGAGCCGCCGCGGCCGAAGGGGAGAACGGCGTCAGCGGGGCCTTGGGGGTCGGGCGGGGTGCGGGGTGGAGCTCTCGGGCCTCGACGAGTGCCTGGCCCAGGTCGGCACGGAGCCAGCTGATCTCGTCGGGATCCTCGGCCGTCATGATGCGCGAGACGAGGTGCGCGGCGGGAGTGTCCGGCGCGGCGCCGTGGGAGGCCCGCTCGGGCCGGAAGCGGTTCAGATACGCGCGCTCGTACGGGTCCCTGACGATCTCGGCCACCTGAACGGGGTCGAGCAGGGAGGCCACGATCGCGGCCCGCGCCCAGGGGTCCTCGGACTGCCGCAGCAGGAATCCCATGTGCCGGCCCCGCCAGTTGCGGGGGCGAAGGTCCAGGCCGGCTTCCAGCTGGTCGCGGAGTCCCTCGGGTGTACGGCCCTTCAGCAGCGGGGCGTTCTGCTCGTCCGCCCCGAACTGGCGGAGTTCTTCCCCCAGGTACAGCCAGACCACAGCCCTGTACCGGTTCAGGTAGAACTTCACGGGCACCACCAGACCCAAGCGCGCGAAGCGCGTGAACCTGGCGGCCGTCACGCCCATGAGCGCTGCGCCCTCCGTGGTGCCGACGGCCTTGACGCGTTCCCGTAATGCCTCGGGGAAGCCGTCCTCGGAGCGCACCCGCTCGATCTCCGCACGGGTGACGCGGCGTCCGCCTCCCCCCTCGTCGGGAACGGTGCGGACGCATCCGAGATGCAGAGCGAGGTCGAACTCGCCGCGCTTGAGCTCCAGTTCTCGAGCGGCGCGTCCGAGCGATGATGTGGCGTCCCTCGATGCGGTGGACTGCGAGGCAGTGGACTGCAAAGTGGTGGGCTGCGAGGCGGTGGACTGCGTGATGGTGTTGCCGGACATGACGGTTCTCCCCCGTGGAGTGAGGTGCTCGCGCCGTCGGGCGCTTGCTTCGAGAAAAACCGTAGCCGGTTCGGCGGATCTCGCGGCGAGCCTGTGGATAACTCTGACCGCGATGACGTATCCGCAGCTCAGAGGTCTACAGAAGACGGACGTTCCGGTTGGCGGACGTCCACGCCGAGGTGTTCGCCGACACGGTTGACGAGCAGTGTCATCTCGTAGGCGACCTGGCCGATGTCGGCTTCCGCGGCGCTGAGAACACACAGACAGCTGCCCGCGCCCGCCGCGGTGACGAAAAGTACCGCGTCGTCGAACTCGATCATCGTCTGGCGCACCTGACCGGCGCCGAAGTACCGGCCTGAGCCCTTCGCCAGGCTGTGCAGGCCCGACGAGACCGCCGCGAGGTGCTCGGCGTCCTCACGCCGAAGTCCTGTGCTCGCGCCGGTCACCAGCCCGTCGTTGGACAGCACCAATGCGTGCCGTACGTGTTCGACGCGCTCGGTCAGGTCGTCGAGCAGCCAGCCGAGCCCCGTGTTCTGCGCCATGCTCCATCTCCCCGTGATGCTTTTCCCCCTGGCTGGAGGATCCGACCAGCCAGCCTTCCCCACGGCCGCCCTCCGGGCAAGCAGGATGGGCGCATGGCACAGAAGATGACCGATGAGCAATGGCGAGCCTTCGTCTCCCAGGGCACCCGCACCGGAAAGCTGTCGACCGTCCGCGCCGACGGAAGTCCGCACGTGGCGCCGATCTGGTTTCTGCTGGACGGCGACCACGTGGTCTTCAACACCGCGAAAGAGAGTGTGAAGGGACGGAATCTGGCCCGCGACGGGCGGGTCGCCCTCTGCGTGGACGACGACCAGCCGCCGTTCGACTTCGTGGTGGTGGAGGGTCGTGCCGAGTTGTCGGAGGATCTGGCCGAGCTGCGTCGCTGGGCAGCTCGGATCGGCGCACGTTACATGGGTGAGGACCGGGCCGAGGAGCTCGGGAAGCGCAACGGCGTGCCGGGGGAACTCCTCGTCCGCGTGAGGATCGAGAAGGTCGTGGCTTGGGCCTCGATGGCGGCCTAGGTCTCTCCTTCGGAGGTCTCGGCCCGATTTTTCCCGGCCTCAACCGACGGAGTCGAGCAGCCGGGCGGTGTGCACCCGTCCGGCGTACTCCACGAGCCGGATGAGCACCTCCTTCCCGGAGTCGCGGTCCCTGGCGTCGCAGAGCACCACGGGCGTACCCCGGTCGAGGTCGAGGGCGCGGGACACGTCCTGGGCGCCGTAGGCTCGGGCGCCCGTGAAGCAGTTGACGGCCACCACGAACGGGATGTGCCGGTGCTCGAAGTAGTCCACCGCGGGAAAGCAGTCCTCGAGCCTGCGGGTGTCCGCGAGGACGACGGCCCCCAGCGCGCCCTGTGACAGCTCGTCCCACAGGAACCAGAACCGGTCCTGGCCCGGTGTGCCGAAGAGGTAGAGGGAGAGGCCGGACCGGATGGTGATGCGTCCGAAGTCCATGGCGACGGTCGTCGTGACCTTCCGGTCCACGCCGTCGGTGTCGTCCACCGACTGACCCGCCTCACTGAGCAGTTCCTCGGTGCGCAGCGGCCTGATCTCGCTGACCGCGCCCACCAGGGTGGTCTTGCCCACGCCGAACCCGCCGGCGACCAGTATCTTCAACGCCAGGGCGGTCGTTTCGTCGGCCGAGGCGTCGGAGTTCTCGGAGACCATCGATCACTTCTCTCGGGAGTGGCGGCAGCGGTCGGCGCCGGCCGAACGATGCCGGGTATGCGTCGGTGCGTGTGTGCGCGTGCGTGGAGTCGCGTCGTTCACCTGGGTATGTAGAGCCGCGTCGTTCATCTAGAGCGCCCTCAGTCCCTCGATCACCTCGCGGAGGATCCGCTCGTCGGGCAGTTGTGCGGGCGGCACCGGGCGGCTGATGGTGACGCAACCCAGTTCCAGCAGATCGCCGAGCAGCACTCTGACCACGCCCACCGGCAGGTCCGCGCCCGCGGCGAGTTCGGCCACGGATTGCGTCTCCGTGCGGCACAGGTCGATGAGGGCCCGGTGTTCCGGCCCGAGCAGGGAGTCCTCGTCGACTCCGGGTGCGCCCTTGTCGAGGGTGACCAGGGCGATCAGATCGAAGCGCACTCCGGTGGGGCCCGGTTTGGTGCGGCCGCCCGTCATCGCGTAGGGACGGACGAGCGGTCCCGCTTCGCCGTCGTACCACTGGCTGCCCGCGAGGTCCTCGGTCATCTGCGCCGCCCGCCCTCGGTCATCCGGCGGCGGGCGGCTGCGCGGCGACCCGCGGCGGCGTGTAGAGGTGCTCGCCGACGCGCTTGACCAGCCGCGCCATCTCATAGGCCACCAGGCCGATGTCGGCCGTGACCGCGGTGAGGACGGCGAGGCACGAGCCGTCGCCCGCTGCCGCGACGAACAGGAAGCCGTCGTCCATCTCCACCATCGTCTGACGTACGCCCCCGGCGCCGAAGTGGCGCCCCGCGCCCTTGGCCAGACTGTGAAAGCCCGAGGCGACGGCGGCCAGGTGTTCGGCGTCCTCGCGCCTGAGGCCGGTGGAGGAACCCACCGCCAGTCCGTCGTTCGACAGCACCACCGCATGCCGCACTTCGGCGACACGCAGCACCAAGTCGTCCAGCAGCCAGTCGAGTTCGCCGGATCGCTGGGCGGCCCTCATGCCCGGGTCCTGGATCATGCGGGGTCTCCTTCACTGCTGTCGCTGCCCGCATCGGGGGCTGGGGTGGCGCCGCGACCGGATGTTCTGCCGCCGCCGCGCGCCCAGCCGTCGCGGTAGGCCGCCATGCGGTCCCGTACGAGTTCGGGCGTGCGTGTGTCGTCGTGGTGGTGGGCCGCCACTTGTGTCGGCTCCTCGGTTCGCTGTGCGCGCAGTTGGGGCGCGAGGCTCGCCTGCCGTACGCGCCGTGGGAGGTCGTCGGACCCTTCGGAGTCGTCCGAAGGGCGGTGCAGCCGCAAAGTGGTGACTCCAGGTGGTGGGGTTTCGGGCGAGCCGTTCACAGGGGTTTCGGACGAGACGTTCACGGGGGCTTCCGGCGAGCCGTGCGCTGAGGGTTCGACAGCGGTCTGTACGAGGGGCACGAGTGCGGGTCGCTCGATGGGCGCCTGGACGGAGTCGTGCTCCGGGGCGGCCGACACACGCACGTACTCGCGTTCGTCGGGCCTTCCGTTGTCCGCCTTGCGCGGGGAACGTTCCGCCGCGCCTTCGTGCAGCAGCGCGGTCGGCAGCAGGACGACCGCGGTGGTGCCCCCGTAGGGCGAGGTGCGCAGGTGCACCTTGATGCCGTGCCGGGCCGCGAGCCTGCTGACCACGAAGAGACCGAGCCGGTCGCTGTCGAACAGGTCCAGCGCCTCGGACTGTTCGATACGCCGATTGGCCTCGTCGAGTGTCTCCTTGCCCATGCCGAGCCCTCGGTCCTCGACCTCCACGGCGTACCCGTTGCCGACCGGTTCGCCGGTGATGCGGACGCGGGTGTGCGGCGGGGAGAACTGGGCGGCGTTCTCGACGATTTCCGCCAGGAGGTGGGTGAGGTCGGCCACGGCGGCGCCGCCGACCGCTGCCTCGGGCAGCTGTCGTACCTCCACGCGCGCGTAGTCCTCGACTTCGGACACGGCCGCGCGGACCACGTTCGTCAGCGAGACCGGCATCCGCCAAGCCCGGCCGGGTGCGGCGCCGGAAAGGATGATCAGGCTCTCCGCGTGGCGCCGCATCCGGGTGGTGAGGTGGTCGAGCCGGAAGAGGTCACTCAGTTCGTTCGGATCCTCGGACCTGCGCTCCATGCTGTCCAGCAGGCTCAGTTGGCGGTGTACGAGGACCTGGCTGCGCCGGGCGAGATTGACGAATACCCCCGAGATCCCGCTGGCCAGTTCCGCGCGTTCGACGGCGGCGCGCAGGGCGGCCCGGTGCACGGTGCCCAGGGCCTCCGCGACCTGTCCGGTCTCGTCCTCCGAGGGTGGTCCTGGCGGAGCCTCCGCGCGGACATCGATCTCCTCCCCCGCGCGCAGCTTGCGCATCGCCTCGGGCAGCTTGCGTCGAGCGATCTCGAGGGCACTGTTGCGCAGGAGCACCAGTTCGACGACGAGGCCGCGTCCGATGCGTACGGAGATCACGAGCGACGCGGCGACGGCGGCGAGACCGAATACGACAGCGGCGCCGGCGGGTGTCAGCAGACCGCGGGTCAGGGGGTCGGCCCGGTCCGCGACACCCCGGCCCGCCTTCGCCTCGATGGCGCGCATGGCGTCCTGCACACGCGCGTGGGCGGTGTTCCAGCCGGCTTCCGACGCGGCGTCGACGGCGTTTCCGCCGGGCCTTGACGCGAGCACCTTGTCCTCGACGGCGCGTACGTCGGCGTACGCACTCCCTGTCACGAGGTCGCGCCAAGAGGCCTGTTCGGGTCCGCGCAGATCCGCGACGGCGGCGTCGGTCAGAGTGCGGCGGGTGGCGACCGCCCCGGTGAACAGCCGCAGTCGCTCACCGTCCAGGGTGCCGGCGAGCCGGGCACCGGACAGCACGGTGTCCTCCTGGGCCAGCGCCTCGCCGGCCCGGGAGAATTCGAGGAGTACGCGCGCGTCGGAGCCCAGGTCGGCGTCCTGGATGCCGGTGAGGGCGCCCCCGACCGCGAAGGCCGCCGAAATGGTCCTGGTGTACTGCCCGTACGCCTCGTCCCATCCGGTACGGCGCTCCAGTACGGCGGCGCGCACGGGCCCCAGGCTCTCGGCCCCGTTGACGAAGGCGTCGAGCCGTCCGGCCACTCCGGCGGGCAGATCGGCGCCGTCGGCGACGGTGTTGTGGGCGCCCAGTCGCAGCTTCGCCACCGCACGGTCGGTGCGTTCCGCCAGCGTCTTGAGATCGCTCTGTGGCTCGGAGGACGGGTCGGTCGCATGGCGGACGGCGGCCGCGCGCTCGGCCTGGAGCGCGGCGACGGCGTCGTCGACCGGGGCTCGGACGGTGGAGTCCACACGCTGCAACTGCCGCAGTCGCGCGACGTCCTGGGCGGTACTCACCGTGGCGTACGCCCACAGGGCGAGCAGCGAGACGACCGGCACCATGAGCAGACAGACGATCTTGGCCCGCACCGTACGGGGACGTACACGCCATCGTCCCGCGCGCGCGGATGCCTCTGGCGGCGTCCCGGTGGCGTCCTCGTCGGGGTCGGTGTACTCGTCGGCGGGCGGTCCCGCGTGGGCGCGGCGACCGCGCTGCGGGGGTGGGGCCGACGGCTCGGCGCCGGCTGCAGGGGTCCTACGGGGTGTACGCATGGCCTCCTCGCTCGGAGTGGTTCGGGGCGTGTCGTCCGAGCCGTCGTAGCTCGGGCCCGCCACTAACGGGCGACGCTCTCGACCGGCCGCTGGGCCGATGCGGATGCCTCGCGCTCGCGGGCTGTCGGGGACAGCGCGACGAATGCCGAGGTCAGGAAGAGATAGGACCCGAGGCCGACGGCGAGGGGGAAGATGAACTGCATCGCCGTGGCCCCGGGAAGGGCCTCCCCGGAGGGGCTGACACGCACGCTCACCGCCATCATCCCGGTGTAGTGCATGCTGCTCACCGCCCCACCCATGACGAGGGAGGCGACGGCGACCGCGACGGGCGACCTGATGTTGAGTGCCGCCCACAGGGCCGCGGTGGCCGCGACCACGGCGATCACGACGGAGAGCCCGACGAGCACCGGGTCGTAGCGCACGGCGCCGTGCAGCCGCAGCGCCGCCATGCCCAGGTAGTGCATGCTCGCGACGCCGAGTCCGGTGGTGAGTCCGCCGAGGACGAGCGCACGGCCCCGGTCGCGGCCGTAGCCGACGGCGAAGACGCCCGCGCCGACGACGACCATCGCGACGAGCAGACTGAGGATGGTCAGCGGCACGTTGTAGCGCATTTCCGTACCGCTCACACTGAAGCCGAGCATCGCCACGAAGTGCATCGTCCAGATGCCGGTGCCGATCGCGGAGGCCGCGGTGAGGAGCCAGTTGCGGCGCGAGCGCCCGGTGGCGCCGAGCGCGCGGACCGTGCAGCGCAGCCCCAGGGCGGCGCCGATCGAGGCCATCACGTACGACAGCACGGGGGTCAGCCAGCCGAAGGCGGCGTGGTCCAGGTGTCCCATGGCCCAGGGACGCTAGTCCGCGCATGGGCGCACAAAGGGGGCGCATTTCGAAAGGTGTTGAAATATGACACAGACAGGTACGTGACCGATCGTGTGACGCTCGAACGTGTGCACAGCGTCGTACTTCGTGTCGGTGAGAGATCATGCGGAACATGAGCGAGGACCACACACACGTCCAGGAGTTCTTCACGGCGCGCGCGACCGACTGGGACGCGCGGTTCCCCGACGACGGGCCGGCCTATGCGGCGGCGGTCGGCGAACTCGGCCTGCGCGAGGGGGACCGCGTGCTCGACGCGGGCTGCGGAACCGGGCGGGCGCTGCCGCCGCTGCGCGCGGCCGTGGGCCCCTCCGGAGTGGTCGTCGCAGCCGATCTGACCCCGGCCATGCTGGCAGCCGCGGTACGGGCCGGACGGCACCGCGACGGGCAGTTGCTGCTCGCCGACGTCACCGCGCTGCCGCTGCGCACCGAGTCACTGGACGCCGTCTTCGGGGCGGGTCTGATCGGGCATCTGCCCAACCCCGCCGAGGATCTGAGGGAGCTGGCGCGGGTGGTGCGGCCCGGCGGCACGCTGGCGCTGTTCCATCCGATCGGCCGGGCCGCGCTCGCGGCGCGCCAGGGGCGCCGGATCACACCGGGCGACCTGAGGGCGGAGGCCAATCTCCGCCCCCTGCTGGCCGCTTCCGGCTGGGACATGACCTCGTACGTCGACGAGGACGCCCGCTTCCTGGCGCTTGCCACACGGCGGGGCTGAGGCCTCAGACCTTTCCGGCGACCTCGGCCACGAAGGCGTCGGGGTTGTCGAACATGACGTTGTGCCCCGCACCGGGAACGGTCACCACCCGGACATCGGCGGCCTCCAGCCCTTCCCTGTCCTCCAGTTCACCGCTCAGCGCCCCCTGCAGGTAGACACGGTCCGCCGTCAGCCCTTCGAGCAGGTGGCGCATCGTGGGGACCGTGCCGCGCGCAAGGCCGATCGCGGTGCGGTGCAGCGCGCGCGGGTCGGCGAGCCGCATGGTTGCCGCCCAGGAGGGGCCGACTTTGTCGAGCACGCGCGCGTGGCCACCGCTTTCGACGTACTCCTCCTCCGTGTACGAGGCGATGCCGCTGCTGCCCGCCTTGACCGGTGGATACGGGTCGAGGTTCGCCTCCACGAGGACCAGCCTGGACACGAGTTCGGGGCGCCGATGGGCCAGCACGATGGCCACTGCGCCGCCCATGCTGTGCGCGACCAGTTCCGCCGCCGTGACACCGGCCTCGTCCAGGGCGGCCGCGAGCGCGTCCGCGTGGTCCTCCAGGGTGTACCCGAAGTCCGCGGGCCGATCGCTGATGCCGTGACCGGGCAGGTCGACGAACAGGGTCCGGCGCCCCGCCAGTTCGGGCCGGGCCGCGATGTGGGCGTTGTAGACCGTAGAGGCGGACCCCAGTCCGTGTACATACACCCGGGCCGGTTCAGCACCCGTCGCCTCCGTCCAGCGGATGCAGCTTCCCTTGCCGTCGAACTCGGCCTGCCTCATTGCTCTCCCTCAGGTCTGTCTCATCGTTTCTCGCGCTTCAGGAGAATACATCGTCCCCGATGTATAGAGGAAGCGATGTACAGAGGAGATGATGTACACCGCTGGTGCGGCAGAATGCGGGGCATGCTTGAGCTGGCCATCCTCGGATTTCTGTACGACGCCCCGCTGCACGGCTACGAGCTGCGCAAGCGCATCACCGCGCTGACCGGCCACGTGAAGCCCGTCGCGGAGAGCACGCTGTATCCCGCGATCAAGCGGCTGGAGAAGGCGGGGTGGCTGGCGCGGGCGACGCAGCCCGGCTCCGTGGCCGCCCCTCGTCATGTCCTGACGCTCACCGAGGAGGGGAGAAGCGAGTTGCGCCGCCGACTCGCGGAGCCCGTACAGCGCGACATCACCGACGAGAACCGCTGGTTCACGGTGCTCGCCTTCCTCAGACACCTGGCCGACCCCGCGGCGCAGGCCGCGGTACTGCGCCGCAGGCTCGCCTTCCTGGAGGAGCCCGCGAGCTTCTTCTACGAAGGCGACCGGCCGTTGCGCGCCGAAGAGCTCGACGATCCCTTCCGGCAGGGCATTCTCACCATCGCCCGGGCCACGAGCCGGACCGAACTCACCTGGCTGCGGGGCACGATCGACTCACTCGAAGGGAACGTTCGCGATGCTTCACCGGACCGTCCCTCTTCTGCCGCCGGGCCTTCAACTCTACGTTGAGTAGCAGCAGGTGAACGATCAGCGATGGCAACCGCGCAGGGGGAAGGTGGCCCGATGACCGGAATGTTCGGCAGACTCCGCGAGATATGGCGCCGGAAAGCGACCGACGGGGCCGAGGCGCAACGGCCCGCCAAGCGGCGACCCGAGAAACGTACACACAATCTTTTCGAGGCGGCCGCGGCCTACGTGTCGGCCTGCGCGGAGGACGACCAGGAGCAGATCGACGAGGCCGCGGCCTGGGTGTCGCCCGAGGCGCTGTCGTTCGGGGTGAACGAGCTGGCCTGCCGTGCCGTCATCGCTCTGGCGCGGGAGCGCGACGAGTCGCCCCGGACGGTGGCGCGGACGCTGCTCGGCCTGCCCGCCGTCTGACCGCGGTGGGCGCGGGCCGGGCGTTTCGCCCCCGTCCAGCCGGATAACTGCAGCTCCGCGTCCGTTTCGGGCTCGTGACAAGCGCCTTCGGGTCGCATTATGGTGCGCCGACGAACGTAGCGATCGGGAGGCTGGGATGGCTGGGACGGACGATGGCGCCGTCGCCACCGGGGACGACGACGCGCTGTATGTACTGACGGCGGTGCTGTTGACGCCCGCGAAGTTCCCCAGCGTGCTGGGGGACGACTACCCGGAGGCCTGCGCGGGGCTCGACCTGGCACCCCTGGCCGACGGGTACGGTCTCGTGCTGGGCCAGGATGGCGAGGGTGCACGGTGGACGGTCGTCATCGACGACGTCTCGCTGGTCGCCGTCGCCATCGCATCCTGGGACTGCGGGATGGAGCACGAGTTGTCGCCCGACGAGCGCACGGTCGTCTCCGCGCTGCCCGGCTGGCCTCTGGACGTCGCCGTCGCGGCCCCCGGGGTGCCGGCCCCGCACGACCCCGCGCCCGAGCTCACGGAGCGGCCCGCGCTCGCTCCGCCGGACACCACCGTCTGGGGACCGGCCCAAAGGCGCCTCGGAGCCGACGAGATCGCCCTCCAGTGGGCGATCTGGCGCGAACAGATCGACGACGGCGACTTCGTCACGTCGGAGGACACCGCCCAACCCGACGACGTCCCCCGGGGCGAGACCGAGAGCACCGACGGCGACAGCGGCGAGACCCGCAGCGGTGTCCGCCGGGTGCTCGCGGAGGCGCGCTCCTACGTGGACACCCCGCCGCCCCTGGGCCGTGTCCGCTCGTCCTTCGCCAGCGGTGACGCCCGGACCCTGCGCGCGGACGGCCCCGGCTGGTCCATGGTCGCCCGGACCGACGACATCGCCTTCGTCCTCCTTGACGAGGAGCCCGGAGAGGTCCTGCCTGTCGGCCGGGGCCCGGAACTGCCCGGTCTTCTGGAGGCCCTCGACAAGATGGCCGTACGTCCCAGCTGAGCGGTCGCGCAGTGGGTCGCTCCTTGCCCCGGACGAAGTGGGGCACGAGGCCGCTCGCGGACCGTGCCGTC